>CAZPYZ010000424.1:0-4451 GCA_964590215.1 uncultured Dehalococcoidia bacterium
GTAGCTTTAACTGTAAAGGGGGGCAGGGAAGCCAGGCGTGAGGCGAGAGCGCAGCTCCGGGGGCGGGCCGGGCGGGACCGTCCAATGGTCGGACGTGAACCCATTCACGCGATCTCTCTGGGCACGATGCAGAGGGTGACAGATCGCAACGGGCAGTGAAGCCCCTCCCTCGGTGTCACCTCAACGCCCATCGCCTGGGAGCGATGAGCCTGTCCGCCTCTGGGGGGCCCCATGTGCCGGCGGGGTAGAAGGAGAGGGGAGCAGGGGCATCCAGCGCCGGCTGGACCAGGGCCCACGAACGAAGGACGGAATCGTCCCGTAAGAACAGGGTGTGGTCTCCTTGCATCGCGTCGTAGAGGAGCCGCTCGTAGGCCTCGGCCGGCTCTGTCATGAACGAGGTCTTGTAGGAGAAGTCCATGCCGACCCTCTGCAGGTAGACCTCCGGGCCGGGCTGCTTCGCCATGAAGCCGAACTCGATCCCTTCGTCGGGCTGGATGCGGATGATGAGCCTGTTGGGCCGCATCTCTTCAACCCCGGCTTCGTCGAAAAAAGAGAGGGGAGCTTCCCGGAACACCACCGCGACCTGGGTGCTGCGCCGGGGCAAGCGTTTCCCCGCCCGTAGATAGAAGGGGACTCCCGCCCAGCGCCAGGTATCCACTTCAACCTCGGCCGCGAAAAAGGTCTCGGTCAGGGAGTTCGGGTCCACCCCCGGCTCCTCTCGGTAACCGGGCACTAGCTGGCCCGCCACATCGCCTGCAGTGTACTGGCCGCGCACCGTCCGGTTAGCCCCCAGGGGTCGGGTCGCGTGGAGGACCTTCGCCTTCTCGTCCCGGATCGCGTTGGGCGCCATAGAGACCGGCGGCTCCATGGCAACCAGGGCCAGCATCTGGAGCACGTGGTTCTGGACCACGTCCCGGAGAGCGCCGACCTCCTCGTAGAAACCACCCCTGCCCTCGACGCCGATGGACTCCGCCATGGTGATCTGAACGTGGTCGATGGCATCCCGGTTCCAGACCCGCTCGAACATCGAGTTGGCGAAACGGAAGGCGAGAATGTTCTGAACCGTTTCCTTGCCCAGGTAGTGGTCGATGCGATACACCTGGGATTCGTCGAAGGTCTCGTGGACGGTGCGACTCAAGGCCCTGGCGGACTCCACGTCGCTGCCGAAGGGCTTCTCGATAATCACGCGGGTGCCGGCCACCAGGCCTGCGGTCCCCAGGCTGGTGATGACCCCATGCAATGCGGCCGGAGGAACCGCCAGGTAGATCAGGCGCTCGCCGGAGCTACAGAGGTCCGCGACTCGGGCGTAGCCTCCGTGGGTAGACCGTACGTAATGCAAGCGGGAGGAGAACTGGTCCCACACGCGCTCATCGAGACCGTCTCTGCGGCGAGAGAAGCGCTGCACCGATTCCCGGGCGACCTGCCGCAGGTAGTCATCGTCCCACTCACGGCTGGCGTAGCCGATGATGCGGCCGTCTACGGGAGTGAGCCGGTCGTAGGCCAGGTCGTAGAGCGCTGGGATGAGCTTGCGTCGCGCGAGGTCGCCACTGACCCCGACGATGACTACGTCCTGGGGATCCGGCCGTCGGAGCTGCACGGGTTCATCCTAGGAGCGGGGAGTGGCTGTGTAAAGCGTGGATCGGGCCGGCACACCTCATACGAAGCGGATTTTCTCGCGCATGGAAGTGATGACGGGGCGGGCCGCAAAGCCGCGGAGCAATCCGAGGGCGGGTGGGCGGGCCCACCATCCGGAGGGGGGCGTTTTCATGGGACATCAGAGGGAGTCCCATCGGCGATGACAACATTCTCCTGGAAGACGCAGCCGGTAATGCTGCGAGAGGAACTGTCCGACTTGGGCGGTTACTCACGGGTCCTCGCCGCGATTGGACGGGGTGGGACGCGCTACTCCGCCATCGCCTCGGAAGCGCAGCAACGTATCGAGCACCCCCTTGATGTGCTCGTGGCCAGCGGGCTCGTTCGGAAGGCCCTGTCGGTGGGTGCACCCAAGGGCGCCCGGCCCGACTACGAGATCAACGATCCGTACCTTGCGTTCTGATTCGGCGTGCTCTATTCCAGCCTCCCCGACATCGAGACGCATCAGGGCGGCGCGGTGCTCGCACGGGTGGACCCCCTGTGGCAGCGCCACCTCGGCGCGGTCTTTGAGGAGGCAGCGCGCACGCACGCACGCCGCCTCGTCGAGCGCGGGGCACTTCCTACCGGCCTCGTGGTCAGTCGATGGTGGGCCAGTTCCGGCGAGGCCTGTGAAGTGGCTGTGCTTGGTCTGCGCGCCAGTAGAACCCTTCTGCTGAGCGAGGCACGCTGGCAGCAACGCCCGCTGGACGGGCGGGACCTGGAAACCCTTCGCCGCAAGGCGACGCGAGTACCCGAGCCGGCCGATGCCCCAATCTACGCGCTGTGGGGTCGAGGAGGCGTCGGTCCCGAGGTCCTACGGGCTGGCGCCCTAGGCTTTGATGTCACGGCGGTGTTGGAGTGAAAAAAGCCGCCCCGGGCCATCAGGCCTCCTGGCGCGCTAACTGCAGTTCCGCTTTCGCTCCCAGGATGTCCCGCCAAGGATCTCCCTTCTGGTTCAGCAAATCGGGGACAGTGTGGATGGTAAAGTCGGTGGGGTAAACCCGGCCAACCTCATCCCACGAGAGAGGCATGGAGACGGCGGCCTCGGGGGCGGCTCGGGGCGAGAAGATAGAGGCGAGGGTCTTGCCCCGCACGTTCTGGTTGTGGTCGAAGAAGACCTTCCCCGTCCGCCTGCCCACGGTCCAGTCCATGGTGATCTCCTTCGGATGGCCTTGGAGCAGGGCCTGCCCGATGGTTGCGCACATGGCACGGACCTCGTCGAAGTCCCATCGCCGCACGATGGGCGCGAAGACGTGCAGGCCGGTCTTACCGGTGGTCTTTACGAAGGCGGTGAGAGCGAGCTGGTCCAGCAGCTCCTTCAGCCACAGCGCCACCTCGCAGGTCTTGAGAAACCCGTCCCGGTTCAGCTCGGGCTCGGCGCCTTTCGCTTCGCTTCCCGAGTAGATGTAGGGGTCGAGGTCGAACACCAGGTAGTCCGGGTAGTTGGCGATGGACGCGTCCACCAGCTCCAGGGAGCCGGCGGTTTTCATGGAGAGCTGGCGCCCATCGGGCTCCTGGTTGATGCGGCAGTACCAGCTATGGATCTCCAGGACGGCCACCTGACCCAGCCAGAGGAGGGTGGACAGGTTGTCGCAGACCATGTGCTCGGTGTTACCGACGTTGTGGTCCGAGTAGATGCGCACGGAACGGACGAAGGCCGGCAGCTTGTGCTCCCAATGGCGCTGATAGAACTTCTCGCCGTTGATCCCGTCGGGATATCGCACCAGAGTGAGCGGCCGGTCCTTGAGATGGGGCAGGAGGTACGGGGATACCCTGGCGAGATACCTCAGGTAGTCCCGCTTGGTGACGGGCGGCCCCGCTTCAGAGGCGGGCCAAAGCGCCTTGTCCAGGTTGGTGAGGGCGATCCTGTGGCCCTGGCAGTGGAGGGAGAAGTCCTTCCTGGGCTGCTCCAATTGTTCCAGGACGTTTGCGATCGGTTCGCTCACATCCCCTGCCATTGCCGACGGGCTGAAGCCCGCGCTACGAACACCAGCGCGAACCTCACCGTCGCTGGTAGCGCGAGCTTCAGTCCGTTTGGAGGCTACAGCCTCTTCCGGCGTCACGGCTTCCACTCGCCGGACGTCCTCCGGCGCTTTATCAGGTCGTAGGCGCACGAAGACTGGCGCGCGCAGCCGTCCCTCCCAGGTCCACTGGGCGTACTTGATCTCCGCCACCAGCTCCGGCCGCACCCAAACAGCGTCCTTCACCTCCGGCCGTTGGTGAAGGGGACATTCGTCGCTTCGGATCTTGTCGAGCTGGGCTCTCAGTGCCCGGAGTTTGGCTTCATCAAACCCCGTCCCGACGTTGCCGGCGTAGGTGAGCCGCCCTGCCTCATCATGGAAGCCGAGGAGCAGCGCGCCGAAGGTCTTCTGCCGGTTACCCTGACCCCTGGTGTGCCCGCAGACGATGAAGTCGTCCTCGTCGGTGGCCTTGATTTTGAGCCAGACGTGCGAGCGGTGGCCGGCCTCGTAACGGCTGTCCCGGCGCTTGGCGATGAGCCCTTCCATGCCGTGGGCCACTACGGCCGCGTACACCGTCTCTCCCTCCTCCGGAAACTGCTCCACCAGGCGGACATGGCTGGATGGGGGGAGCACCAGCTCGAGGCGGGCCCGGCGCTGCTCCAGAGGGACGCCGGCGAGAGCGTAGCCATCCTCGTGCAGAAGATCAAACACGTAATAGACCACAGGCACCTGCTCCTCGGCCTGGCGGATGTCCGCCGGTCGGGTCAGGTTCATACGTAGTTGCAGCTCCTGAAAGGACGGGCGGCCGGCGGCGTCCAAGGCCACGATCTCCCCGTCCAGCACGAGGGCCTTCTCCTT
>CAZPYZ010000425.1:0-4439 GCA_964590215.1 uncultured Dehalococcoidia bacterium
GCTGCGTGAACCTGGGGTCTGGGGCGCAGCCCCAGTGTCACCGGCTTTCCGGCCGAGCTTCTAGGGTCGCGTGGGCCGGATTCATCGCCCCTCCTCTGTTTATTGCCATCGTCGTGGTAGACCTGCTCCGCTTCGGCTGGGGCTTCCTGCAATTCCAGGACCCCCAACCCGAAGCTGAGCCGCCACCAGTGATCGCCCGGCTCCGGCAGGATCCGGAACCCTTTCGAATCACGACCTTCGGGGAGGGAAAACTTGTTCCCCCCAATAGCGGGATGCTGGCGAGAATCCAGGACGTCGGGGGTTATGACACCATCATTCCCCGTGCTTATGTCGGCTTCTGGCGCCGGATGGAGGAGCCGGCCGGCCTTCGTTACAGCCAGATCGATCGTCTGGCCGACCCCCGCTCCCTGGACTCCCCCTCGCTGGACCTGATGAACGTCAAGTACGTGCTCACACAGGAACCGCTGGACAACCCGCGCTTCCAGCGGGTGTATCGCACCGGCGAGGCTTCGGCCGAGCGAGTCCAGACCGGAAGAGGGGAAATCCTGGTCTACAGGAACCGTCACGTCCTGCCCCGGGCTTATGCCGTAATCGAGGACGGGCCCCTCGTGCCGGCACAGATCACCGGCTACGGCGCTAATCAGGTCGTTGTGTCCGTGAGCACCCCTCGGGAGGGCACTCTGGTTCTGGCGGACGCCTATGCGCCGGGCTGGGGTGCGAGGGACGGCGCGGGTGGAACTCTCCCGGTCCTCAGGGCAGGGGGCCTCTTTCGGGCCGTCCCCCTGCCCGCGGGCGACCACACCATCACCTTCACCTACAGCCCGGACACCCTCAAGCTGGGGCTCTACCTATCGTTTCTCGGTGCGCTGCTTTGCGCCGTTGCCCTGGGAGCCCTGGCCTGGCGCCGGTTAGGTTACCGCTTCGCAGAAGGGTCCGTCGCGCAGAGAGTGTTGAAAAACGCCCTCACCCCCATGGCAGCCACCGTGGTCGCCCGAGCCGTGGACCTTGGCTTCGCGGTTTTCATGCTCCGCGTCCTGGGTCCGGTCGAGTACGGAGGGTACGCCTTCGCCGTGGGCCTGATCGGCTACTTCGCCATCTTCACCGACTTTGGGCTGGGGACGCTATTGACACGGGAGGTAGCCCGGCGGGGTGAACAGGGCCAGCGTTATGTCGCCACCATCATTGGCGTCCGCCTCATGTTGTGCCTGGTGGCCGCTCCTGTCCTTGGGGCCGCCGTCTGGGCGTATCACACCTTCCTGGAGCTTTCCGGAGGGGCAGCCTTGGCAGCCCTGCTGCTCATGGCCGCCCTTGGTCCCAGCAGCGTCGCCGGCGCCTTGAGCGCCCTCTTCTCGGCCCACGAACGGATGGAGTATCCCGCCGGCGTCGTGGTGCTGACGAGCCTCGCCAAAGCATTCCTCGGTGTTGCGGCGCTGTTGCTGGGATGGGGGGTAGTTGGCCTGGGCGTCATATCGGTGGCGACCAGCGCGCTCACCGCGTTGATCTTTTGGGGGCTGATCACCCGGTACTTCTTCCCACCACGGATCACCTTCGATTGGCGTTCCGGCATCTCCATGCTGGGAACAGCGGTCCCGCTCGTCCTCAACAACCTCTTGAATACCCTGTTCTTTCGCGTTGACGTCCTCCTGTTGCAGGCCATCAAGGGGGCGGAGGCCGTGGGGATCTACTCCACCGCCTACAAGTTCGTCGATGGGCTCCTGATCATCCCCTCGGCCTTTACCCTCGCCCTCTTCCCCTTGATGTCACGCCAGGCCGAGACCGCTCCGGAAGACCTGGCGCGTTTGTACACGGGGGGATTACGGGCGTTGCTGCTGCTGGCGCTCCCAGCCGCTGTTGGGATCACCGTGGTGGCCGAACAACTAGTGGTCGCCCTCTTTGGCGAACCATTCCGGACGGCCGGCGGCGTGCTCCAGGTGCTCGTGTGGTTCCTGCCCTTCAGCTACGTGAACGGGCTTACTCAGTACGTCCTCATCGCCCTTAACCAACAAAGGTTCATCACCTTCGCCTTTGCCATTGGAGCCGCGTTTAATCTCACGGCCAACCTGCTCGTGCTGCCCGCCTACGGACCGCACGGCGCGGCGGCGGTCACCGTCGCCAGCGAAGTGGTGCTGATGGGACCTTTCCTGGTCGCGGTGGTGCAGCGGTTGGGGATGCCCCAGATCGGGGCCCTCGCCCTCAGAGCCGGAGCTGCGGCTGCCGCAATGGGTGCCCTGCTCACGGCGGCTGGCGCGTGGCCCCTCTGGGCCCTCGTGCCGGTCGGGGCGGGGGCGTACCTCGCGGGGCTCTGGCTGCTACGGGCCCTAACGCCAGAGGACACCGCTCTGCTGACAAGGCTTGTCCGGCCGCTGAGGCCCGACACCTCCGTCGCGTCCCATTCTTAACAGGCATGTAACGACCGGCATGTGACACATAGTGTGTGATACGTGATAGGTGTCCCCCGCATTACGCATCACGCATCTAAGGTCTATGTCCTAGCCTGGTGAACCTGTAAGCCGGAGCTAGCGTAGACCGTGGTGCGTAGGGAGTAGGGAACGGCTCCCACCTACTCACCACCCCCTACGCACTACTCACAACGTGAACACAATCTGCGTTAACCCGCCAGCTAGCTCTAAGGTCTATGTCATGGGTTCGTCCCGGACGCCCCTCTGTCGAGCCCTGCTTCCTTCCTTACTTCTGTCGCCAGGAGGCGAGGTGCGATCCGTGGATGCTCATATGCAGGTCGTAGTTCCGGATGTCGCCCTGGATCACGTCGTAACGTGGCGGGTAGACCATGGGCGCCTGCCACTGCATCTCCCAGACCCGCATCACCGCGGCCCGCAGCGCCTGGCGCCGCTTCTCAACGTTTGGCTCCCGGCGCTGCGCCTCCAGCAGCTTGTCTAGCTCAGGATCATTGACCTTGGAGTTGTTGGTCCCCAGTTGCGTGCTGTGATACTCGCCGAAGAGGATCGAATCGGGGTCCGCTTCCAGGGGAGAGAGGTTGATGGTCCCGTCCATGTCGAAGGAGCCAGTGCGGCGGTACTTCCGCTGCTCGGTCCTGTCCATCACCTGCATCTCCATGTTCATCCCGGCCTTCTTGATCTGGGCCTGGACCAGCTGGAAGAGGGTCATCTCCAATTGGGTGCGGGAGTTGTCGGTGGGGAAGAACAAGTTGACGCCGTTAGGGTACCCGGCCTCGGACAGGAGCTTCTTCGCCCCCTCGATGTCCGGCTTGCCGATGCTCTTCTTGACCTCAGCCTCCGTGAAGAGTCCACGGACCGCTCCGGCCAGGCCCCACTCTCCTTCGCCCCCTGCGAAAACCCTGTTGATCTCGTCCCGGTCCATCGCGAGGCTGATAGCCTTGCGCACCCGGATGTCGGTCACCACCTGCCCCTTGGCCTGCCCCAGGCGGAAGGAGGGCAACTTGGGCTGGATGTATTTCATGATCTGGGCATTGGATCCCGGCTTTTGCAGGTCCGGGATGTCGGTGATGAACAGATCCTGCAGCACATCCACCTGCTTCGCGTGGAACCCCGCCTTGGCCGTCGCGTCCTGGATCAGGATCAGCACACGGGCCTCGTCGAAGTAGGGCTTTCCTTCCTCCCAGTAGGTCGGATTCTTCTTGAAGACGTAGCGGGTCCCCTTCTGGGAGGCCTGGGGGTCCAGTTGGAAGGGCCCCGTCCCCACCATGGTGTCCTTGTAGTTACCGTCCTTCTCGAAGATCTCCCTGGGAAGCACCGGGTTCCAGTCCGAGGCGGTGTAGTTAATGAAGGGGACGAAGGGGTCCTTGAAGTGGAACCGGACCGTGTAGGGGTCGGGCGTCTCGACCCGGTCGAGGCCCTCATACATGTAATCGTTGCGCCCCTGGGGGAGCTTCTTGTCTTTCAGCTCTCCGCTCCCCGTCGCGTACTCTGCCGAGAACTTGACGTCGGCGGAGGTCAGCTCCCGGCCGTTGACGGGCGGGAGATTCGCGAACTTGACGCCCTTTCGCAGGTGGAAGGTGTAGGTCTTCGCGTCGGGGGAGATCTCCCAGCGCTCCGCCAGCTCCGGCTGCACGATCATCTCCGCGTACTCGATTCCTGGACCGGCTTTGAAGCCGGTCAGGGTGTTGTACGCGTGCCAGAGGCCGTGGCTGGAGCGGCCCTCGAAGTTGGGGTCCCAATCGATGACATCGGCCTCCTTCCAAATGGTGATGAGGCCGCCGTAAACGGGCTGATCGGCTGCGGGGGACTGGGAGCGCCCGGGCGCCGACGGGCCGGCGCAACCTGCGGCGCCGAGCACTATAACGATCAGGAGGGACCAAAGGGACCGAGTCATACATAGCCTCCTTATGTCACTACCGCGGGCCGCCGCGGGGCCCTCACTTCCTTACTTCCTGATTTCCTAACTTCCTTTCTTCCGTTCCACCCAGGCGTTGCGGAGCACGCGCCCCGGATAGGCCCCGG
>CAZPYZ010000426.1:0-4429 GCA_964590215.1 uncultured Dehalococcoidia bacterium
TTTCGCGATCCTGGCCCGGGATGACCTTCGCCTCCTGGTGAACGCGGCGACCGGAGCCGGCGGCGCGGCGCAACCCATGCCGGATGGACGCAAACCCGAACCAGGTGGATACGCTTGTTGTCATCGCGGCCTTGCGCGAAGGTGAGGTTCTGGGTGTGCGCGCGGTGTTTGAGTCCTAACCCCCCGGCCGCACATGAGACCGCTCCCCGACGACCGCGATGAACTCCATTGAACCCCGATAGGGCACACGCCACTGCTCCTGGCCCCCCGGCATCCCGTCGTTGCTCCTCAGCTCATAAAAGACCTCTTTCCCGCCCCTGCCACCCATCACCATGAGCACGATGCCCAGGGGTATTGAAATCAGTCCTGTATAGAGCCCGACGGCGCCGAAGAGGAAGAGCCCGAGGATGATGAGCACACCCCCGCCCAGGATCAGCTTCTGGTTCTGGGGCCGCACCAGGTCGATGGAGTCGACCCGGGCGTAGGGGACCTGGGCGAAGGCGCCGTTCGCCTCGTCGTAGCGGACCACCCGCTGAGAGGTCGCAAAAAACGGCCCGACCCGTGCCACTACCTGCTCGCCGGGAGCCAACCGGTCATAAACGCTGATTAGCCCCACCCCCCTTCAGGATGCTTCGCGGCGCTCAGAGCCTGTGAGGAAATAAGGAAGTGAGGCAGTTGGAAAGTTAGGGACCTTCCCACCGCCCCTGTGAGATGCTTCGCTGCGGTCAGCATGACCTTAGGCGACCCGCACGATCCACGGGGTGTCTTGCTCGATAGACGGATAGCGCTCCACGACCAGGGGATCGTGACCAGGGATGACATGGCCCGGCGAGTCTGCGAGACGGTTGATGGTGTCGTAGCCCTGGTACATGCGGGCCAGATCGTGGAGGGTTGGGAAGGGACGGAGCTTCTCGATCTCCTCGTAGTAATGGGCGGCGTCCGCGGCCAGGACCACCATCCCTCGCTCGGTGCGCACCCGCGCGATCTGGGATCCTGCGGTGTGGCCCCCCACCAGGTGGAGGGTGACGCCGGGAAGCAGTTCCTCCTCGCCCTCGATTATGTGCAGCCGTCCGTCGTAGTTCGCCCTCACCAGGTTCAGCACGTCTTCCACTTCGATGGACCGGCTGAAACGGTCGAAGTGGGCTGCTGAGCCTGTGTAGAAGGCCATCTCCTCAGCTTGGAGTACGAACTGTGCTCTGGGCAGCTTCGGGGTGTTGCCCACGTGGTCGTAGTGCATATGGCTGAGCACGACGCGATCCACCGCATTTGGGTCGATGCCCAGGGCGCGCAGGCCCTCGATGGGGTTGTGGAGGTAGTCACGCCCGCGTTGGCGGGCCACCTCCTCACTGAACCCGGTATCGAGGACTACCGTCGCACTGTCGTTGGTGATGACCCACACGAAGTAGTCCATCCGTCGCGGCGGCTCGTCTGCCCCCGCCCCCAGGAAACACTCCCAGGCAGGCGCCATGCGGGTGGCGTATTTGAGGGCGTAGATCTGGAAGGGCAAAGGACTATCCGACATAAGGCCCCCTTACCGCATGCCCAGCACGATTAAGCACTGGTCCGGCCTGAGTGTAGCCGCATCGTAGACAGACAATCCAGTCCTCGCGGAATCGGAGTTCTGTGGCATCGGACGGGCCACCTGTCACTCCGAGGAGCGAAGGGTCTGGCAGCGGGTAGTCACCACCCCACCAGATGCTTCCCTTCGGCTTGGCTCAGGACAGGCTCTTCGTCAGCATGACTGTGAGCCGGACCGTGTCATTCTCGGTAACGGGCGACCATCCGCCTGCCGAAGCGAAGCTCGGAATGACCCTGGGGACCCTCAGGCTAATGCACCAGGGGAACGGTGAAGGCGAAGGTGCTGCCCTCACCGGGGGTGCTGGTAACCCACACTTGCCCGCCGTGGGCTTCAATCAGGGCTTTCACGATGCTCAGGCCGAGGCCGCTGCCGCCGGGCTTGCTACGGGCGGGGTCGCCTTGGAAGAAGGGTTCGAACACTCTGGGGAGGTCTTGCGGAGCGATGCCCTCCCCGCTGTCGCTGACCTCGACCCGCACCGTCTCGCCCTCGGGCCACGCCTGGATACAAACCGTCCCGCCGGACGGCGTGTGGCGGATAGCGTTCTGGATGAGGTTCACCAGGACCCGCTGCAATTGGCGGGCATCCATTAGCACGTCTGGCAGCGCTTCGTCCACCTGGCCGTCCAGGGCCAGGTCTCGCTGCCGGGCCTGGACCCTCATCGACTCCAGGGTGTCGGACACCAGGTCTCGCAAGCTCCCAGCCTCAAGATGTAGTTGGAGCGCTCCTGCGTCGATCTGGGACAGCTCGAAGAGGTCTTCGATAAGCAGGCTGAGACGGGCAACCTCGGTCTCCATGGTGCTCAGGTACTGTCGCACCGTCTCTGGGTCGGTGACGACACGGTCGTTGATGCTCTCTGCCATAGCGCGGATGGAGGACAGGGGGGTCCGGAGGTCGTGGGAGATGGCGACGACCATGTTCCGGCGCGCCCGCTCCACCTCTTGCTGGCGAGCGAAGGATTCCTCCACCTGCTCCGCCATGTGGTTAAAGGCGCGCGCCAGTTGGGCCAGCTCATCGTCTCTGCTCCCCAACTGGGCGCGAGCCCTTAGGTTGCCTGATGTCATGTCGCGCACGGCCTCGGTGAGGGCCTGGATCCCCTGGCGCAGGGAGCCAGACAGGACAGATGCGACCACTACGGCCATTGCCAAAGAGAAGATCAAGAGCACCGTCAACAGGCCCAAGTCGTGGGCCGAGACGAACATGAGGCGGCCGATGAAGGCTACGTTGGCGACGGTGAGGATGACGACCACCACCGGGATCAAGACCACCTGGGCCTGCAACGAGCCGAACGCGCCGCGCTGTGCAATGGACGGAAGAAGGTATCCCACCGCCAGCGCGAAGGTGCCGGAACCCAGCAGGAACAGGCCCAGCAGAGCGAGGTCTTCAGGTGGTGGAGCCAACAGCGCTTGGGTTACCAACAGAACCAGACTATCGGTCGCCAGGAGGACTCCGGCCACGGGGACAGTCGATCGCAGCGTCATGGCGGCGCCTCGAACTTGTACCCTACGCCCCACACCGTCTTCAGGTAGCGTGGCCGGGCAGGATCCGCCTCCACCTTCTCCCGGAGCCGGCGGACATGGACCGTCACCGTGCTGGTATCGCCCGCGTAACCGTAGTCCCAGACGCTGTCCATGAGCTGATCCCGGCTGAACACCTGGCCGGGGTGGGAGGCCAGGAAGAGCAGCAGATCGAACTCCTTGGCGGTGAGGTCGACAGGAACTCCGTCTATGGTCGCGGAACGGCCAGCGCCGTTTAGCACGAGCCCGCCGTAACGGAGGGTGGGACCCACCACCGTGCCCGCGGGGCTGGAGACGCGGCGGAACACCGCTTTGATGCGGGCGACCAGCTCTCGCGGGCTGAAGGGCTTCGTCACATAATCGTCGGCGCCCAGCTCGAGCCCGATGATGCGGTCGATCTCTTCCCCTCGGGCCGTCAGCATGATGATGGGCATGCTGCTCTCGGCCCGGATGGTCCGGCAGACCTGGAGACCATCGGTGCCCGGGAGCATGAGGTCCAACACCATGAGGTCGGGACGCCAGGAGCGGGCAACGTGCAGCGCCTCGGCCCCATCGCTGGCGACCGCCACCTCGTACCTTTCCAGCTCGAGGTAGCGGCGGACCACGTCGCACACCACCGCTTCGTCGTCGACGATAAGCACTCGCTGGCCCACAGCATACTCCGTGGTCTGGCTTCCCTGAACCGTCGTGGACATAGTAGCGCTCCTGCGCCCGCGGAATGCTTCCGGAAGGAATTCACAAATCTGTAAGGAACTTAAGGCTCTCGCAACAGCCAAGGTCTACCATCGCAAGCTGTAAACGACTGATCGCACCTCAGGAGGTAGTCATGAACGGCAGACGCTGCGGGAACTTCGGGGTTGCGCTGGTGCTGGCCGGCGCTTTCGGCCTGGTGGGCTACGGTGGCACCACGGCGCACGCCCAGGCGCCGGCCGCGGACTGCAAGGACTCGGCCATGATGAGTGAACAGAAGATGGACGGCTCGGGCATGATGGACGGCGAGAAGATGGCGGACCCCACCATGATGAGCGACCAGCAGATGGATAGCCCCGAGATGATCGGCGATCCCATGATGGACGGCCAGGGCATGATGGGAGACCAGAAGATGGATGGGCCTGGCGTGATGGACGGCGAGAAGATGGAGGACCCGGGCATGATGGGCGACGAGAAGATGGACGGAGCCATGATGAGCAACATGGTAGTACAAGCCCGGGACGGCCAGTGCCTCGCCAGCCAGCCGGCAGCCGTACAGGCTGCATTCATGGCGGTCTGGGGCGACCGTGCTGGCGCACGGTGGGTGGAGGAACACGAGGCGGAGCTGGCGCGCTTGCGCAGGTAG
>CAZPYZ010000427.1:0-4428 GCA_964590215.1 uncultured Dehalococcoidia bacterium
GTGTCTCCTTCCCGCAGTACTGACAGGTATAACGGTCCCTTAGGAACAGCTCCTTTCGGGTCAGCTTCCGCTGCGGGCGCGGCCGCCGGATCAGGTAGACAAGACGAATTACCGAGGGGAGGGGGATAAACCGGCTGGTGGTGCGCAGCACTGCACCATCCGCGTTTTCCAGCACCTCCGCCTTCCCGCGATCCACCAGCACCACGGCTCGCCGAGCGTTACAGACGTTCAGCGGCTCGTAGTTCTCGTTGAGCACCAGGACCGCGCTGTTGACCAATCCATTCATCCGGGAACCCACCACAAACAATTACCCCCTCACGCGAGAGGGGGCTGGAACCGTCTTCGCAACCACGCGTTTAGCGTGCTGCCGTTGCTGCTGCAACGAGTTGTTGGAAGGCCGTTTGGTCCCGCACCGCTAGGTCCGCCAGCATCTTCCGGTTGACCTCCACCCCTGCCGCTTTCAATCCGTGCATGAAGGTGTTGTACGACATGCCGGCCAACCGGGCGGCCGCGTTGATCCGGATGATCCACAACCGTCGCAACTGCCCCTTCCGGTCCCGTCGGTCCCGGTAGGCATACGCCAGGGAGTGGAGCATCGCCTCGTGGGCACGGCGATATAGCCGGTGCTTCGAGCCCCATTGGCCCTTGGTCAGCTCCAGCACCTTCTTGTGCCGCCGGTGGGCAGTGACCCCTCGCTTAACTCGTGCCATGTTCCACTCTCCCCTCTCCTGGCCGGAGAGGGCTGTTACAGGTACGGCATTAACCGCCGCAATCTCGCTACATCCGCGGCATGCACGCCCATCTTCTCGTCGTACAGCGTCCGGGCCCGATACGCCTTCTTGCGCCGCAGGTGGCTGCTCCCACCTTTCATCCGCATCAGCTTGCCGCTTCCCGTTACGTGAAAGCGAGCCGCGGCGCCTTTATGGGTCTTAAGTTTTGGCATCGCGCGGTTCGCTCGATTTCCCGTCAGCCTTGATCGCCCTTGGAGCTGCGGGAGACAGAATGATGTTCATGTTCCGCCCTTCCATCTCCACCGGCTTCTCCAGAATGCCATAGCTCTTGAGTTCGTTGGCTACCCGGGCCAGCAGGCTTCGCCCCAGCTCCGGGTGGCTCATCTCACGGCCGCGGAAGAGGACGCTCACCTTAACCTTGTCCCCCTCGTGGAGGAGCCGCTGCGCCTGTTTCACCTTCATCTCGAGGTCGTGCACCCCGATCTTGGGGTGGAAGCGCACTTCCCGGACGACGATGTTGTGCTGGTTCTTGCGAGCGTCTCGCTCCTTCTTGGCTTGTTCGTACCGAAAACGCCCATAATCCAACAGCCGGCACACGGGTGGTGTGCCGGTGGGAGCCACTTCCACAAGATCCAGGTTCCGTTCCCGGGCCACACGCAACGCCTCTATCGTGGGCATGATGCCGAGCTGTTCGGCGTCTTCTCCGATGAGGCGTACCTCCCGGACCCGGATCTGCTCGTTAATGCGGAAATCTCTCGGTATAGACGCCTCCCCTTCAGGCCACGTGAATTTAACGGCACTATAGCATAGGCACAAAAAGCCGGTCAACGTAACCCATGAGCCCCTAACTGTCCGCAGTTCTGGGTTCAAGGTTCTGGGTTCCGCCCGACTCCCCTGGGAGGCCGGCTGCACCCTTGAAACCAGTTCACTCGGAACCAAGAACCTCAATTCCCCACCAGGTGGGGTCGGCTTTCAGCCTGCCCAAGGCACAGGCTGGAAAGCCTGCGCCACCTAATCGGAGGCGCCAAGGGGACGCCTCGTTGCATCACAGGCGGCGGACCAGGGCTAACTGGGCGCCGATGATGGCCGGGCCTGGTTCAAGGGCCCGCCCATGCATTGAGGCGCCGGAAGGGGGGGCGTCCAGGGTTAGGTCTACTATCCTTGGACGGGAAATGCGCCCGCTGCGGCGGGCTTCCTGACGGCGCTCAAGCTCGTGGAGCGCCCGATACCACTGACGCTCGATGGCGACACCTCGTAGCGCAGGAGCTTGTCCAGATCTAGGCCCGGGGACCCACCATTCGGGGAGAGGCATTCTTTGGTGGGTGGCCGGCATCTGGCGTCGCCACGGCGAGGCGCCCCCGGCCTGCGCGGGGCTTCAGGGTTGCGGCGCCGGAACGAGTTGCAGGACTGACACGTAAGCACCCTCGCCTATCGTACAGGCGAGGGTGCAGGTGCTGAGGGCTCTGCAGGCGAAGTTACTGGCTGCCGCGCAGCCTCGGGTCGAGGATGTCGCGCAGGGCGTCGCCCAGGAGGTTGAATGCGAGGACGACGAAGGTGATGGCCAAGCCAGGCGCCAGGGCCATCCAGGGAGCGGAAGACATGTAGTTCCGTGCGCTACCGCTGAGCATCGACCCCCAGGTTGGATTGGGTGGTGGCGGGCCCAGGCCGAGGAAGCTCAGAGAAGATTCCCGGATAATGGCCGCGCCCATGGAGAGGGAGAAGAAGACGATGATCGGGGCCCAGATGTTCGGCAGGAGGTGCTGCACCATGATCCGGAACCCGCCTCCGCCCATGGCCCGGGCCGCGTCGACGTACTGGTTCTCCTTGACGGAAAGGGCCGCGCCGCGAACGATTCGTGCCTTCCCGGCGGTGGTGGTGATGGCGATAGCCAGCATGACGTTGACGACGGAGGCGCCCAGGGTAGCGACCATCACCATCGCGAGCACCAGGGATGGAAAGGCCTGGAGCGCATCGATGAAGCGTTGGATGATCAGGTCGTACTTGCCCATGAAGTAGGCGGAGCTGAGCCCGATGGAGATGCCGGCGACGGTAGCGATACAGACCGCCCCTAGGGCTACGGAAAGCGATACCTTTGACCCGTAGATAAGGCGGCTCAGGAGATCACGACCCAACTCGTCGGTACCGAGGGCGAAGGCCCCACCCGGCGCATTCAGCGCAAACTCCGTGTGGACTTCCAGGGGGTCATAAGGAGAGATGAGCGGTCCTGTTATCGCGACTGCTACAAAGGTCACGATAATGATCAGCGAAGCAGTGCCGAGGTACTTGCGCCGCCCGGTCCGGAGCCAGGATCCCAACCGGCTGGGACGGTGTCTTACCCATTGCAGCTCCAGAGTGGAGGCTTGAGCGGCCATGGTTCCCTCCTGGTCCTAGGAGTAACGGATTCGGGGATCGAGCCAGCCGTAGGTCAGATCTACGACCAGGTTGATGAGCACGTAGACTGTGGCCAGAAAGAGAACGTTGATCTCCAACTGCGGCACGTCCCGGTGGTGAATCGCGCTCAGGGTCAACTGGCCCACGCCGGGTAGCGAGAAGATGTTCTCGATGATGACGGTGCCACCCAGCAGCCCGCCGAGTTGGGCCCCTGCCTGGGTCACCACTGGGATCATGGCGTTCTTGACGGCGTGGACATACCAGACACGCTTCGCCTCCAGCCCCTTGGCGAAGGCGGTCCGGATGTAGTCCTGGCGGATGACCTCGAGCAACTGGTTCCGGGTGTACCGGACCAGACTCGCGGTGAGGTTGGTGCCCAGGATGAGGGAGGGGAACAGGAACTGCTGGAAATTCACCGACGGATTTTCCAGGGGGCCAGCCACGCCCCCTATGGGCGGGATCCACCCAAAAGTGGACGCGAGAAACACGATCGCAATGGTCGCGATCCAGAAGTCAGGCGTGGCGGCCCCGATGACCGCCAACAACCGAGTGATCTGGTCAGGCATTTTGTCCTGCGTCGTCGCGGCGAGCACCCCCATGGGTATCGACAGCACAAAGCCGATCACGAAGGCCATGATGGCCAGCTGGACGGTCACGGGCAGGCGGTCCGCGATCTCCTGCAAGGTCGGACGGCGCGTCCAGAGGGACTTTCCGGCGTCCAGGCGGGCCACACCGCTGATCCATTCCCAGTACTGGACCAGCATGGGTTTGTCCATGCCAAGCTGGACGCGGATCTTCTGGATCTCCTCAACGCTGAGGGGGGAATCCGCGTACATCACGTCCAGCACGTCGCCGGGAACGATGCGGATGAGCACGAAGGTGAACAGGCTCACCCCGAGCACGACCGGGAAGACCAGCAAAATGCGCTTAACCAGGTACTGGGTCATGGCTGTTCTTTATGGGGTGGCAGTGTCATGTAGTTGTCCTAGCCTAACTATGGTTCGCATAGCTGTCAAGAAGCTCTAGCTCACGTTAGGGTACGGTCTATGACCGGGGAGCGAGGCGGGCCGGCAACAGGACTCGCGTCGTTCCCGGTAGGGTGTTCGGGTACAATACGGCCGCGTGTTACTCGACGAGCGGTGGCTGAGCATGTCGAAGCGGTTGTCCCTTCGACATGTTCGGAGCTTGTGGTTCAATCGCCCGTCGACCGTGGTCATACTTGAGGGAGTCGGGCTGAGCGGGGTGCGGAGGCACCCGAAGCATCTTTCGAGGGCCTCAGCACAGCGTCTCCGCGACGCGGAGCTGA
>CAZPYZ010000428.1:0-4426 GCA_964590215.1 uncultured Dehalococcoidia bacterium
TACACGCGTAAGATCGTCGGCAGCGTCAGATGTGTATAAGAGACAGGCCGAAACGCGTGGAGTCTGGAAATCTTGCCAGGGTTGAGTATCCCCTTGGGGGCCCGGCGCGGCCATGCCGTCCTGCATCACGCACCTCCCCACTGGGCTAGTGGCCAGCGGACTATAATGCTTGTCATGCCTGAGTCCGTTCGGCGTCAACCCAATACTAGCTGACGATGTCAATCTCGCGCACTGTGGTCCATCGTGCCGGGGGCGCCGTCGACGAGGCGGAGCTGCAATCTCTGGCGTCTGAATCCATCGGCGACGTGATCCAGGGAAACGACCGGATCCTGTGGCTGGATATCCAAGACCCTACACCGAAGGACCTCGAGTTCCTGCGTGGCGACTTCGGCTTTCACGAGCTGACACTCCAGGACGTCGCCCGGGGCCGGCAGAGACCCAAGATAGAACACTATGGGGACTACACCTTTGTTATTTTCTTTGCGCTGCGGCGTGGCCGGTCCGACGAGATCGCTATCTTCATCGGCGCCAACTACCTGGTCACGGCCCACCGAGGCAAGGTGCCCGAGATCGAGGACACGGTCGAGCGCTGGAGGCAAAACACCGGCCGAATGGAGCACGGCGTGGCGCTGCCCGTCTATTCGCTCCTGGATGGACTCGTGGACGGCTATTTCCCGATCATCGACGAGATCGCCGAACGCGTGGAGGTCCTTGAAAACCGCATGTTCGCGCCTCGTGGTGGAAACCATGTACCAGAGGTCCTGGCCCTTAAACGGGATCTGCTGCATCTCCGGCGCACCCTCGCGCCGGAGCGGGAGGTGCTCAACGTCCTGATCCGGCGCGAGCAACCGCTCCTTGGGGAAGACACGTTGCTCTACTTCCAGGACATTTACGACCATATCATCCGCGTGCTGGATGCTGTGGACCTGTACCGGGACCAGCTCACCAGCCTGCTGGAAGCGCACCTCTCGGTGGTTTCCAACCGACTCAACTTTGTGATGAAGCGGATGACCTCCCTTGCGACCATCCTCATGAGCGTCAACCTGGTCGCCAGCAACTACGGAATGAATTTTGCGCGTATGCCCGAACTTCAATGGGAGTATGGCTACTTCTTCACCCTGGGCCTCATGGTGACGGTCGGGCTGGTGCTCTTCCTCATCTTCAAGAGATTAGACTGGCTTTAGCCGGGCGTCAGTCCCTCCAGGGTGGGCAGTGCGGTGATGAAGCTCTCCAGGGCGGAGCCGCCAGGGGTGGGGAACATCTTACCCGGGTTCAGGATGCCCTTCGGGTCCAGCGCCGCCTTGATGTCCCGCATCACGCCGACGCCCAGAGGACCAAGGGCCTCCTCCAGGAACTCTTTCTTCAGGCTGCCAATGCCGTGCTCGCCCGTCAGCGTCCCGCCAAGGGAGAGCGCTGCCCGGAAGATGGCCGCGGCGGCGCCCTGGACCCGCTCCAGTTCGCCAGGCACACGGTAATCGAACAGGATATTCGGGTGGAGGTTGCCGTCGCCAGCGTGGCCGAAGACGGGGATGGCGAGCCTGTATTCCTCCCCAATCTCCTTGACCCGGCGCACCATGGCGGGTATCTGACCCCGGGGCACGACGATGTCCTCTCCGAGCTTGCTGGGCCGGTACCGCCCCAGGGCCCCGGAGATGGACCGGCGGGCTCGCCACAGCTCATTCCGCTCCGCCGCGTCCTTTGCCCTTCGGATCGCCGAAGCGCCGTGCGCCCGGCACACCTCGACCATCACCTCCACCTCCCGGTCCACCGCCGCCTGGTCGTTGCCGTCCTGCTCCACGATAAGCAGCGCCTCTACGTCGGCCGGCAGGCCCATCTGGACGTACTCCTCCACCACCTTGATGGTGAGCTGGTCCATGATCTCCAGGGTCGCTGGGAGGATGCCGGCGCCCATGATCCCAACAACAGCATCTGTTGCGCCGTTCAGACTGGGGAAGAAGGCGGCCGCTGTGCTCCGAGCCCGGGGCAGCGGCAACAACCGCAGGATCATGCGGGTGACGGCGCCCAGCGTTCCCTCGGAGCCGATAAAGAGTTGCGCCAGGTTGTAGCCGGTCACGTTCTTGTGGAGCTTGCCGCCCCATTCCAGGACCTCGCCGCTCGCGAGGACAATGGTGAGTCCCTGGACGTAGTCCTTGGTGACTCCGTACTTCAGGCAGCGGGGCCCGCCGGAGCAGCAGGCGATGTTTCCTCCCAGGGTGCACTGGGCAAGGCTCGAGGGGTCGGGTGGGTAGAACAGGCCCTCGGCCTCCACCCTGGCTTGGAACTCGCCGTTGATTACCCCCGCCTCGACCACCGCGCAGGTGTTGACGTGGTCAATTTCAAGGATGCGGTTCATCCGGGTAAGGGCCAGGACTATGCCCCCGCTCAACGGGATGGTGCCACCGGAAAGGTTCGTCCCGGCCCCACGGGTGATGACCGGCACTTCTTCCCGATTGGCCAGCCGCATCACCGACGCCACCTCTGCGGTGGACCCGGGGGTCACCGCGATATCCGGAGGGTGCTGGGCGAAGGTGGCGTCGTAGGAGTACGCGATCAGCTCTGACGGCGCCCCATGGACGTTCGAAGGGCCGACGATGGATCGGAGTTCGTCGACCAAGGATTCTGGCAACATTTGTGCTTATGCGGACGCTGGAGGTGATGCCACCCTGAACGGTGTCCGTTTAGCCTCGTTGCCGCCGACCAGCCAAACGACAGCGTAGCCGCCATACTGAGGAAATTGGCTTCCCATGAATCCATGAGCGATTGTGACGGTGCGATCCGTCAGGCCAGGGGGCGGAGGTTCGACCCGAAACGCTCCATCGATGGGTGGTGTAACGCTGTTTCCGTCTGCATCGATAATTCGGAGGCCGAAGGTCCGGTCCCCTATCTCCACGCTTGAAAAGCGCAGACGGATTACCGCAAAGAACAGGGGATGCGTGTGTGGGAGAGACGACGCAAATAAGGTGTCAAACCCTATTCCGATGGCGTTGAGCTTGCCGGGGTTATCTGCGTAATCACAGAGGAATGCGAAGTCGACTTCCATAAGCGGCCTTCCTCGGGCGTTATCACGATGGGCTCTGTCGTCAGTATCGATTGTCCTGTGACGGTGGTCTTCTGCGATGAAACTCCTTGCGAACTAATTGACTGAAGCTGGATAGAAACCATGTCAGTACCCCCTCCGTGATTTGCGGGACTTCTTTCCCTGTTGCGCCTCTATGCCCGGTACGCTTCGTCCAGCAGGTCGGCGATATGCACGACCCGAAGTCCGGACCCATCCGAGCCCTGGGTGAGCTGCATATAGCACCCCGGGTTCGCCGTGACGATGACCGCCGCGCCCGTTGCCGCCGCGTTACGGAGCTTGCGAGCCCGTAGTCCGGCCGACGACTCAGCCTGGGTGAGGTTATAGAGCGCTCCCGACCCGCAGCAGAGCGCGGACTCGGCCATCTCCCGCAGCTCCAGTCCTGGGATAGACCGGAGGAGCGCACGGGGCGCCTCCCGAATCCCCTGGGCATTCGCCAGGTGGCAGGGTTCCTGGTAGGTGACGGTCACCGCCAGCGAGCGTACGGGCTTCCGGGGCCCCAGTCCCGCAAGGAACTCCGAGAAGTCTTTCACTTTGGCGGAGAAGGCTTCCGCCCGCTCGGCATAGACGGGGTCATCCGCGAGAAGCTCTCTATAGTGCTTCATCGTTGCCCCGCATCCCGCCGCGTTGACGATGATGGCGTCTACTTCACCGTCATTGCTACCAAGCTCTCCCTTCTCCCTTTGGGAGAGGGTTAGGGTGAGAGCCACAGTGTTGCCGTCCCCTGGGCCACCGGTTGCCGGCCCGAAAGGATGGCCAGGAGTGGAGGCTGGCGAAGCAGGCGGGGCCCAACCAATCAACGCCGCAAAGGCATCGATGTTCTTGCGGGCCAGCGCTTGGGCGCCCGTCCGGTCGCCCCGGTGGGCGTGGAGCGCCCCGCAGCACCCCTGCCCCGCCGGCAGCCGGACTTCGCACCCGTTGGCTGCCAGCACCCGTGCCGTCGCCCGGCCCGTTTCCCCGAACGCAGCGGACATGATGCACCCCGCCAGGAGGGCTACTCTCCCTCGTTCCTCCCCGTAAGCGGGCCATACCTGGCCCCGCGGCACCAGCGGCCGGCCCTGTATGGAGGGCAGCATCGCTTCTGCCTCCAGCAGACCAAGGACCTTTAACAGGCCGGAGGCATGCGCCAGCGCCTGGAGCCCGGAGCGCTGGTAGAGCCGAGCCATCCCCACGGTCGCGCGCAATAACCACGGATGGGACAACAACCAGCGCAGCGCTAGTCGCAGCGCCAGGCTGTCCGGCCCGCCTCTAGCTTCCACCGTCGCCGTGCGCAGCGCTTGGCCAATGGCCTCCATATGGATCCCGGAGGGGCAAACGGCGCTGCATGCGTCGCACAGGATACAGTTGTCC
>CAZPYZ010000429.1:0-4404 GCA_964590215.1 uncultured Dehalococcoidia bacterium
TGCTTCGTCGCCCCCCGCCAGGTTGGTCCCCCCCCGCTTCTCGCAATGACGGAGGGCGATGCGACGTCATTTCCGGTATCTGGCGGCGATCCGCCGCCTGCCGAAGCTCAGAATGAAGAGGGGGCTACAGTCCGTAGAGCGCCCTGGGGTTGTCGTCCAGGATCCTGGCGATAACCTCAGGGCTGATGTCTTTGCGCGTTTTCAGGGTGGTGATGGCATCGATTTCGGAGGCGGCATCCGTATGGCCGTAGTCGGTACCGATGACCAGCGTGTCCTGCCCTGAGTACTTGACGACGTACTGGAGATCGTCGTCCGTCTCGCAGCTGACATAGACCTTGAACGCCGAGAAGAGGTCTCGAGGGAACTCCCGGCCGGCTGCCTGGAAGCGCCGCTCCACGTCCTTGTAGATCCATGGGACCCATTGTGAGGTCGCCTCGATGAAGCCCCATCGCAGGTCCGGAAAACGCTCCGGGAGCGTGCTCACCATCAACGCCGCGCAGGCGCCCACGGTGAGGGACCTAAACTTGATGAGGGCACTCGCACCCGGTTCGTAGGGCATTCCCAGGACCTTGGAGAGCCAGGGATTGCCACTGGAGATGTGGGCGACGACGGCCATTCCCAGTTGGCTCGCCTCTTCATACAAGGGGTAGAAGTACGGGTCCAGCATCAAGCGATCGCCTTCCATAGCCCGTACCAGCACGCCGACCGCCCCATGCTCCTTTGCGAATCGCATCTCCTCGAGGGCATGGGACATACTCAAGAGGGGGAGCACACACGACCAGCGCAGGCGGCCCCCAGACCGCTCCGATACATCTGCGAGCCACCGGTTGTAGCTCTTGCACAGTGCGATCTCGACCTCCGGCCGGTCGGCCGCCTGCTGCAGGAAGATCGTCGTATGCAGCACCTGGACGTCGATGCCAAGCTCGTCCATGTGGCGCAGCCGGAGATCGACGTCGTCCAGCTCTCGGGCCGCGCGCGGCGTTTCCATATGGCGTTGAGCCAGCTTCGACTGAGCCTCCAGCTCGCGCTCGGTCAGCGAAGGGAAGCGAGAGCCCCGGACCTGGCCGTCAATGATCCAGACCTCGTTCTTGGGATCTGTGGGGGATACGGCCAGAAAAGGCCTGTGCCGCTTGTCGGAGCCTTCGAGGAAATCCCAGGTGCGATTGGTCTCTATCACGTGGGCGTCTGCGTCGATAACGGCCATGGCTGAACCCTCCTTGTCATCCCGTAGAGTACTGTATCGGAAGCATCAAAGGTTACGGGGGATCCAACCCGTTCACGGTGTCCCCAGAATGCCAGTCCACCGCGCAGGCCCTGGTCGTATTGCGGCCGGCGAATCAGGGGCGTTAACCTTGCGTAGCATCTTCGAGCGTTGCGCGTTAACGCCGAGGCGGCCAACCCCATGATGGCAGAGGAAGAAAGAGCAATCCTTGAAGGCCTGCTCCGAGAGGCCGAGGTCCGCTGGGGCGTGGACCGGTTGGAGGCCCTGCAGCCGTTGCTGGAACGAACGGCCCACGATCTCGCGCTCATACGGCATGAGCGGCTTGACCTGATGGAGGACCCACCAGGCCCATGAGCGAGGCCCATGAGTTGACATTGGGGCAACTGGCGGCGTCCTTCTCGGCCCGCACGCTCTCTCCTGGAGAGCTGATCGACGCGCTGCTAGCGCGCATCAAGGCGGTTGAACCGCAGGTGCAGGCATGGGAAACGCTCGATGAGGAGGGCGCCCTGCGGGCCGCCGGCGTAGCCGCGGACCGGATAGCACGCGGCGAGGCGCGACCTCTGGAAGGCCTTCCGCTGGGGATCAAGGACATCTTCTACACCTCGGGGCTGCGGACTACCGCGGGGTTTGCTCCCTTTGGGGAACACGTCCCTACGTACGACGCGGCGCCGGTGGCACGCTTGCGAGAAGCAGGGGCGATGGTGCTAGGGAAGACGGTCACTACACAGTTCGCCCTGGTGGACCCGCCGAAGACCCGCAATCCCTGGAACAGCGAACGCACACCGGGCGGGTCCAGCAGCGGGTCCGCTGCAGCGGTGGCCGCCCGCATGGCGCCGGCTGCGCTGGGATCCCAGACCGCGGGGTCGGTGCTCCGCCCCGCGGCGTACTGCGGGGTGGTAGGATTCAAGCCCTCCTTCGGGAGGATCAGCCGCTTCGGCGTGGTGCCCCTCGCGTGGTCCCTGGACCACGTGGGGATGATGGCCCGGACGGTGGAGGACGTGGCCCTGCTGTACAGGCACCTGACAGGGTATGACCCGCGGGACCCTGGTTCGTTAGGAGAGGAAGACCCGCCAATGGCCGGCGGCGGCGGTGACGCCCCTCGACTAGCCCTGGTGGTGGACTTCCTGGAACGGTCGGAAGGGGAGGTGCGCGCCCACGCGGTTGAGGTGGCCAAGGGACTGAGGTCGGCGGGCGCGATGGTGGCGGAGGTATCGCTGCCGGAGGACTTCGACCTGATCTGGGCAGTGCAGCAAACCGTCATGCGAGGGGAGATCGGTGAGGTACACCGAGACCTTCACGCGCGGCATGCGGGCGACTACGCGCCCAACATCAGGGCGACGGTGGAAGTGGGGCAGCTGGTGCCTGCTCAGGACTACCTGCGCGCCCAGCGGCTCCGAGGGCGTGTCCGGCGCAGGGTGGTAGAGGGGTTAGAAGGTTTCGACGCGTACCTGACGCCCACAGTCTCCAACACCGCCCCTGTCGCCGCCACGACGGGGGACCCCCGGTTCCAAGCGGTTTGGACCCTGTTGGGCTCGCCCTCCATCACCCTGCCCAGCGGGTTGAGCGGGGAGCGGCTTCCTTTCGGGATCCAGCTCACGGGGGGGCCGCTACAGGATGAGGCGCTGCTGGGCCTGGCCGCGTGGTGCGAGGGGGTGCTGGAGCCCGTCGGGGCGCCGCTGCCCTGAGTCCAAAGTCCAAGGTCCAAAGTCCAAGGTCCAAAGGGGTCGGTCACCGCCTGAGAAAATTGCTACACGCCAGAGTGACGAGTCCACGCACCCTCGTACCTCGTCCCTTCGTACCTTTGGGGTGAGCGGTATGAGGTGCGGAGGTTCCTTGGGAAGGGGCAAGAAGTGAGTCTACCTGTGCCGCCACACCCGCCTGGTCAAGTCAGGAGGCCGAGAGTGGACACGCAGCGGCCGGCGGCACGCCGGTCTAATGACGGCCTCGCTTCTGGCTGCCCCTGGCCGGACCTGCGTTGTGAGGCTGCTGCGACGGGGGCGGACTCACGTAGGCGGGCGTGTCACCTGGGACGGGGGCGAGCTGCGCCGCGAACACTTCACGGACGACCCCGGGGCACCCCCTCGATGGGGCCTGCCCGGTCGTCGCGCAGACGAGTGCGGTGACAATGCCCGAAGGCTGATGGAACCCGGTATGCGGGTTCGCTCCGTGTGCGGCCGCCATGAACGCCTCCCAGAGCGGGCCCGTCGTGGATCCACTGAAGCCTGCGCTAAGCGGAGTATTGTTGGCGTTCCCCATCCAAACACCCGCGACGAGGTCCGGCGTATATCCCACAGTCCAGAAGTCCCGAAGCTGGTCCGTCGTCCCGGTCTTGACGGCTGCGGGGCGGTTACCTGGCAGTCGTAAGCGCTGGCCAAAGACCGGCGCTCGTGCATCGCTATCGGAGAGGATGTGGGTTATCAGATAAGCTACTTCAGGAGGAATGACCTGGCGCTGGTTGCGATGGTTGAGCTCCTCCAGAACAAGGCCCTGGCTGTCCTCGACACCCAAGATTGCCACGGGCTGCAGTTGAGGCGCGTCGAGAAAGGTGCCCTTGGACCGCATCGCTCCAACCAATGTCCCCTGGTTGGCAAAGGTGGCATAAGCGTAGGTGAGGTCCAGTAGGGGCACCTCAGCGGCGCCGAGGGTCAGCGAGAGGCCGTAGGAGCTCTGATCCAGGGTGCTGATCCCCATCCGTCGGGCAGTATCAACCACCGGGGCGACGCCGACGGCCGCCAATGTCCTGACTGCTGGGATATTCAGGGAGTTGGACCAGGCGGTCCTCACTGAGACAGGCCCGCGGCAACGCCCGTCGAAGTTCTGGGGATTGTACGGCGGGTTGACGCCGCCGGCGAACACCGTTGGGGCGTCCATCAACATCGTTGCGGGCGTGTAGCCTTTCATAAAGGCCGTCGCGTAGGTGAAGGGCTTGAAGGCCGAGCCGGGCTGCCGGGGGGCCATCGCCATATTGACCTGCCCGTCGATCTCGGTATCGAAGTAATCTGCGCTCCCGACCATGGCCAAGATTTGCCCGGTGTTGGGGTCCATGGCGACGAGAGCTGCATTACGCCCGTTGATTCTGGGGCCGGCCTCCGCCACGTGGGCGATGACGAGCTGTTCCGCCAGCCGCTGCAGGTCCATGTTCAAGGTTGCACGAACCCGCAGACCGCCTCGCATTCCATGAA
>CAZPYZ010000430.1:0-4404 GCA_964590215.1 uncultured Dehalococcoidia bacterium
CGACCTGAAACGGATCCATCTCGAGGTCGACGCTAAGGTACAGGGGCAGGAAGAAGAAGATCGCGCGATCGCCCATGCCCCGAAGCCCGGTGATGACCATGAGGTTTAGCATCCCCGGGTGCTGCAGGGCCTGCTTCAGGCTAGAGAGCTGGGCGCGCAAGTCAGCCGCCAGCGCCACCCCCTCCTTCGGTCCTCCCGCCCTGCGGAGCAAGACGAGGACCGCAAGTCCGAGAGCGAAGGCCAGAGGCATACCCAACTGAAGCACACCCTGCCAGCTCATCGCCAAGTAAGCGAGGAGGGCCCCGACGATGATGGGCCCCACCGTGTCGCCTATGTTCCCCAGGGAACGGTGCATGGAGATCATCAAGCCCCGCTGGTCGGGGAAACGCTGGGAAAGGAGGCTGACGGCCGGCGGGTGCCACAAGGCAGACCCCACGGAGCCGAAGGCTATGGCCAGGAGTAGAAGGCCGTAGGCGGGGGCGATGCTCGCCAGGCCAAACCCGATGCCGAGGACGGCCATGCTGAGCGCCAGGATGGGACCACGCCGGTGCTGGAACATATCGGTGACGAAGCCGACCACGAGGCTGGCAGCGCCACTGGATAGGGTCTGGACCGACCCTATGAAGGCGGTCTCGAAGGGGGAGAGGCCCAGGGTCCGGTAGATCTGAGGAATGATGACCTGAAAGCCGTTGCCATAGATGTGGGTCAGGCTGTGGGCGCCGACGAGGACGGAGGCCATGGACACACCGCCCGCCTCCTTGTCGGAGGCGGGCGGCATAAGGGGCGTTTGCTGAGTAACCCTAGTCGCCATGGTTGCCCAAGGCCTTCACCCTCACCCTAACCCTCTCCCTGAGGGAGAGGGGACTGTTAGACCTTGAACCGCGTGTAGACCTTCTTCGCGACGTCCTCGAAGATGTTCTTCTTGTCCTGGGCGGAAAGGCCTGCGATTCCTTCGATCTCCGGCTTCATGTCGTCCAACATCTTGCCGGTCTTGGGATCTTTGTAGGAGCCGGTCCCCGGGTTTTCGGTGCCGAACATGCAGCGGTCCGAGCCGACGATCGTGCAGAGAAGCTCGACGGCCTCCCAGTTGTAGAGGACGGTGTCGAAGTAGAACTTCTTCAGCTCGACATCGAAGCCGCCGCTGGCCTCGAAGTGGCGCCCGAAGAAAGCCCTATAGCGGCCGACCTGGTAGGGGACGGCGCCTCCGCCATGGCTCACGACGATCTTCAGGTTCGGGAACACCTTGAAGGTCTCGGAGGCTACCATGGAGATGATAGTGCGGGTCTCGGTGGTGATGAAGTAGTTGGAGTAAGTGTCCCAGGGATCCCGGCAACTGGCGGAGTGGATGAGGGCCGGGAGGTCCATGGCCACCATCTTCTCGTAAAGGGGATACCAGTACTCGTCCCCCATGCCGGGTGCGGGAGTCCCGCCGCCCTCGTAGGGGTCTGGGTTGATCATGATGCCGATGAAGCCAAGGTCATTGACGCAGCGGTCGATCTCGTCGAAGACGACGTTGATGGGCTCGCCAGCGCACTGGGGCAGGCCGACTACCCCCCGGTAGCGAGTCGGGGCGATCTTTAGCGTCTCGGCTATGGCGTTATTACAGGCCTCGGCCCACCAATGCACGATCTTAGAGGGCTTCTCCGAGTGCATGAGCTGGAAGGGGCGGGGCGAGAGGAACTGGATGTCGGTGCCAACAGCGTCCAGGTTGTTCTTGAGATGGTTGTTGACCTGGTTGGCCAGCTGCTCTGGGTTGATGTTGGGGTTGCCCTTGCCGTGGGCGCCCTTACTGGCCAGGAGACCCGCCTTATACGCGTAAAGTGCCGGTGGGGCGTTGGTGTGGCCGTGGATGTCGACGATCATGCGCTTCCCTCCTCGGATTTGTGGACGGCGAGCTACAGTAAACGCCGGGGGCGTGCTCACTGTCAAGGCTTGGCTTCGGTTCGGTGCTTCGGCGATACTGGAAGCGGGGACCTGGAGCCTAGAGCTGCAAGGCAGAAGCAATCGCGATGAGCTTGTCTCGCAGACCCTGTACCGACTCATCTTGGCCAGGCACCAGATTCCCGGTGACAGTCTTGGACAGTTGAGTGAGTGCCTGGTCAATCGCCGCGTCGGTGGTCTTCTCCACATAAATCTTAAAGAACGCTCTCCAGTGCCTCGCCTGGATACCTGCTATTGGCTCCTTTCCAGCCGCCGTTGTGAACGCGTCCATCAGCCCGGTCCTAGCGAGGCGACCGAAGTTACCGCCTTGGTCGTGAGCGGCTACATCGGAGATGGAGGCAGTTTTCAGTGGGTAAGGAGCTACCCCTGGAGGCGGGGTGATAGACCGATCGGGAAGCTTCCCCTTCATGACGTGCTGCCAATAGTAGTTCTTGTACTCTGCCGCGTACCTTGCCGACTCAACGAACGGCGTGAAGACTTTGGGCGTCCCCGAGATCACCTGAGCGAGGGCCCACGGATAGATTGCAATCAGGTCTTGTGGGGCGCAAGCAGCAGGTGTGACGGTAAACCGGAAGCTAGGCTCCGTTTCTTTGGCAAGTAAGTACCAACCCTTCAGTTCGAGGCCCAATATTATGTCGCCGGGCGACGACGCACGAGCTAAGACGACATCGGGGAAAGTCTGAGCCTGCCTTGCGAAACTGAATTCCTGATGGGCCTGATCTGGGTCCCAAACCTGACGCATTTCATTCAGAGTTTGTACCACCTGATCTTCTATGGCCGCGCCCAGGGCCGTGTTCAAGGTTTGAATGTCGGTGGCACGAACGCCGACAATGACCATTTCCGACTGGAAATACGCGGGCAACGCAAAGAGAGCGGCCCTTACCCGCCCATGAAGGTTAGAGTAAGGCCAGCTCTTTGGGAGTGGAGGAGGTTTCGGTGGCGTAGGCATCGAAGTTATTCAACCGGTCGAGAGCTAACCGATAGAACTCTGAGTCGATTTCCGCGCTGTAGCATAACCTACCGAGGCGCTGAGCGGCCACCGCGACTGAGCACAGTCCTCCAAATGGCTCCCAAACAATGTCCCCTTGATCGGTGCACGCGAGCAATATTCGTTCAAGCAAACGCAACGGCTTTTGGTTGTTATGGATACATCGATGCCGCCGCTTTAAACGCTCGTCTCCTCGAACTGCGGGCTCGTCCCATACATTACTAATGCCGAGCTGGCAATAGAACTTCGACCTCATTTTCGACCATTCTTCTTTCGCGATCGTCTTCTGACCATCAATGGAGAAGTAGGGTCGTCCCTTGGGATCTCCGTGCACGTTCGCGTACAGGGCGAGTGCCTCAAACCCCTCGGGCGGGGGGAAATACCACAAATGGTCTTGCGTGAAATATTTTCGGGTAGCAGCGTTTCGAACCCCGCATGCCTCGTTGGTCTTGCACAGGGGCAGCCCACTTCGGAGCCACTCATGACGGAGCCAACTCTTCAGTGTGAGGCTGCCCTCGGCAGTGTCAACCCGTACCTGCCTTACGTACTGGACGCACACCTCCGTCACAACAGGAAACTTGCGTAGCGTCTTCGTATTCGTATTTCCTGCTACGTGTGGTATTCCCTTATTCCATATGTGACAATTCCGGAACTCCCAACCCTGCTCTGCCAGGAGCGGATGAACCGTTGCCCAACCGATTTCAGTATTCCAGAACCAAAGGGTCGTCTGCGGAGTTGCCCGGGACGCCCAGGTCACAATGTGGGGTCTATACCACTCGAGTAGGCCCTCGTATGTCGGAGGATCCCCTGGAAAACCCGCCACCCCATACGCGCCGTCAGAGATTATGACAATCGGATCTGGCCAAGAGTCGTAATATTCCTGAGCGTCTCCGAGATCAACGCTCGCCCTAGTCGCAGAGTAATTGCTTCCGACGAATTCCTGTCTGATCGCTACCATGTGTACTTACCACCTATCAGAACCGGCTTAGATGGGCATAGGTTACACGGTTACGTGTACCTTGTCAAGACATTCGTGCTAATTTCGCTGGTGGCTATCCTACCACAACATATTGCGCCAATGGGAGGCAGTAACGCAATATCGTGGGTGGGCTATAAGATGACCCGCCCTTCGATGACCCTGGGCACCAGGTCGAAGGCGTCGAGCTGCGCACAGAAGTCGAGGTCCCGCTCCAAGCCCAGGGCCGTCACGTGGCGTCCGGAGGCGGCCATCCGGAGCAAGTCCCGGACGTGCGACCGCTGTCCCCGGGCGGCTTCCATAGCGAGGCGCGCGCCGTCGGTAACGGCATAGGCTCCCCCGGCTAGCTCACACACTCGCTGCACGATGAGCCCCGCACAGACCGTATCGTCGAGGGCAGGCCGCTGGGCACGACCCGCGGCGGCGAGGGTGATGTCGTATGGTGAGGCGGCGAGATACCGTGCCACCGCTTCGAGGTTTACGAAGGCAGCGACGATCA
>CAZPYZ010000431.1:0-4397 GCA_964590215.1 uncultured Dehalococcoidia bacterium
GGAGGAAAGCAAGCGCAAGATCCTCTGGGACAATTCCATCCGCCTCTACGGCCCGCGGCTGATCGGGGGTGCCTAGCTGCAACAGGCCGCGGCGAGGAGCGATCATGCTGACCATCAAGCTACTGGCGTTTATACCCCTCATCCTCCTAGCCGCGGCCTGCGGACCAGCCAGGCAGCCGGAACCGGTAGGGAACCGCGACGCCCTCCAACCTCAATTCGGGGGGATCATGCAGGCCGCTTCCAATCCAATCCCGGGTGGTCTCTACTGGTACGACCTGGTTGCAGCCGGTGGGGGCGGCCATCGCACCTCCCTGACCCCCGTGTTTGAGACCCTCGTCACCTACGTCTTTGAGAAGCCTGACTTTCAGGCCCTTGCCGCCGTCGGCGAGCTGGCTCCATCCCTTGCCGAGAGCTGGAAGCAGGTCGACCTCAAGACCTATGACTTCGTTCTCCGAAAAGGGGTCAAGTGGCACGACGGGGAGGCTTTCTCCGTCAAGGACGTCACCTGGAGCATCCAACAGTGGGGCCAGACCATCGCCCCCGGTGACCTCCGGACCCTTTCCAAGAACATGGAGCGGGTTGAGGCGGTGGGGCCGGACACCCTGCGCATCGTCTTGAAACAGGTGGACCCGGGCTTCCTCGAGGCGCTGGCGGACTACAACCCCAAGATCTTACCCGCCCACATCGCCGAGAACGCGGGCAACCCCGCCGGTGACGCCCTCCGGGAGCTCTATAACAAGACCGCCGTCGGCACCGGACCGTTCAAGCTGCGCTCCTTCGATAAGACCAGGGCCACCGAACTGGAGCGGTTCGACGGCTACTGGCGGGGCAAGCCCTACCTCGATGGGATTCGTGTCATCTACCGCATCGACCGGTCCGCTCAACAGGCCGCCCTCATTGCCGGCGAACTGGACTTCGTGAGCCTGGCCGACCGAGTCCAGTTCGATACCGTCAAAGCCTCCGTCCCCGACGTCCAGAAGGTCAGCTATATCGCTCCCCACAACACCGGCGTGGAGTTCAACCGTCTGCGCAAACCCTGGGACGATATTCGCGTCCGCCGTGCCCTTCACCTGGGTCTGGACCGGCAGGTGCTCCACGAGGCCGGCAGTTTCGGCGAGGGCTACATCGGCGCTCCCCTCCTCGTGCCCAGCCTCACCATAGCGGGCTGGGGCATGCAGCAGGACGAGTACTTGAAGCTCCCAGGCTGGCGACAGCCCAAGGCTCAGGACGTGGCCGAGGCGAAGCGCCTGCTGGCCGACGCCGGTATCCCGCCAGGCTATAAGGTGGCCCTGAAGTGGCGCAAGGGCAGCACCCAACCCACCGTCTTCGCCGAGTCCTTTGCCAGTCAGCTCAAGACCATCGGCCTCGACGTCTCCGCCATCGGCCTCGAAGACGCGACCTACATCCAGCAGACCGACCGCGACCGGGACTTCGACATCCGCATGGAGTCCTCCGTGGGCGGCAGCCTCCAGGCGGCGGAGTCGGCCTACACCAAATTCCATTCCAAGGGCGCTCAGAACATCGGCAGTATCGAGGACCTCGAGATGGACCGTCTGACCGAGGCGGCCATGGTCGAGGCGGATCCCAAGAAGCGGAGCGAACTGTTCACCCAGATGCAGCGCCGCATCGTCGACCAGGTCCACTACGTCTCTCTTCCCACCATCTCCCTGTTCCAGGCCCTCCAGCCATGGCTGCACGGCTTCTCCGGCAGCTACAGCGCACAGATTTCCATCTTCAACTCCCACGCGACCTGGATTGAGAGCGGCAAGATCGCCGAAACCCGGAGGAAGTTCTAGATCTCCCGCCTAAGGGTTCCCCCCAGCCATCGCTCGGGGAGCATTGCGGCGGGTTTCAGATCCCTCATCGTTCACACCAGTTATGGCCGAGGCTGCTTGGGGTGTGCCTTTGACACGATCACCGTGTCGCACTACCAGCTGCCGACCCGCGCGTGAGCCCGTCGCCGGGCGGTGGGCCGGGGCAGCTTGAATGCCGAGCGAACGGGTCCAGCGACAAATTGACTCGCTCCTAACGGAGGCCGAAGCGGCCATCCGGGAGTTGGACTGGGCCACTGTCCGGGCAAGGGCGCGGGCCGCTTTGAGTCTGGACCGGGAGAACGGCGATGCCCAGGCGTACCTGGCGGCCGCCGAGGAGAACCTTGGCGAACTCCCTGGGGAAACGGCCGCCGGGGCTGTTCGAGGCTCCAGCCGCCCGCCAGAGCAACAACCGCCGCCTGAACCCTCCGCGCCAACCTCCTTTGTCGGCGGGCGCTACCAGGTCATCCGCTTGCTGGGCGAGGGTGGTAAGAAGAAGGTCTATCTGTGCCACGACACGCTCCTGGACCGTGACGTCGCCTTTGCGCTTATCAAGACTGAGAGGCTGGACGAAGAGGGACGCCAGCGGATACGGCGAGAAGCTCAAGCGATGGGCCGGCTGGGCACCCATCCTCACATCGTGTCTGTCTATGACATGGGAGAGGAACCTGGGAACGTAGGAACCCGGGAACCTGGGGGTCAAGGTCCTACCCCTTACCTGGTCACCGAGTACATGGCTGGCGGGGATGTTGAGGGGCTTCTTCAGGAGTCCGACGACCAGAGGCTGCCCATCGACCAGGCGGTCCGGCTGGCGCAGCAGATCTGCCGCGGCCTGGCGTTTGCCCACGGCAAGGGGCTGGTCCATCGCGACCTGAAACCGGGTAACGTGTGGCTGGCGGGGCCGGGGCCAGTCCAAAGTCCTGATTCCAAAGCCCAAAGTCCTCCCGGACCCTCCGGCGCGGGGGGACGGGGTCCTGAATCTGCGCAATCTGTGAAATCTGTGGATCCGTCGTCCCGGGGTGGCGAGCTGGTCGCGAAGATCGGCGACTTTGGGTTGGCAGTGGCGCTGGACCGGAGCCGGCTGACGCGGGTCGGGATGATGGTGGGGACGGTGGCCTACATGCCGCCGGAGCAGGCCTTGGGTGGCCAGATCACGGCCCAGGCCGACCTCTATTCCTTGGGGGCAATGCTGTACGAGCTGGTGTGCGGGCGGCCGCCGTTCTTGGGGGACGACTCCGTGGCCATCATCGGGCAGCACATCAACACGCCGCCGGTAGCGCCCAATTGGCATAACCCACGCTGCCCGCGGCCGCTAGAGGCACTGATCCTGCGGCTCCTCGCCAAGGACCCGGGAGAGCGCCCCCGGTCCGCGTCGGAGGTGCTCACGGCATTGGAGAACCTGGACCTGTCGGCTGAGGCGGAGCCTTCGCCGATGGGTGACGGCTCCCAGGTGCTGGACAGCCTGGCGGGCGGCGTGTTCGTGGGGCGGCAGCGGGAGATGGGTGAGTTGAAGGCAGCGCTGGAGGACGTCCTCTCCGGGCGGGGACGGATGATCACGCTGGTGGGGGAGCCTGGAATCGGCAAGAGCCGGACCGCGCTGGAGCTTTCCACCTATGCCGGACTGAGGCAGGCCAGGTGTTGTGGGGCCGGTGTTACGAGGGCCCCGGTGCGCCCCCCTACTGGCCCTGGGTCCAGCTGCTGCGGTCGTATGTCCGAGACTGCGGCCCTGAGGACCTACGGTCCGAAATGGGAGCGGGCGCGGCGGACATCGCGGAGGTGGTCTCTGAGATCCGGGAACGGGTACCTGACCTACGGCCCGCTCCCCGGCTGGAACCGGACGAGGCCCGGTTTCGCCTGTTCGACTCCATCACCAGCTTTCTACTGAACGCATCCCGGCGGCGCCCCTTGGTCCTGATCCTGGAAGACCTGCATTGGGCGGACCGGCCTTCGCTGTTGTTGCTGGAGTTCCTTGCCCGGGAACTCCCCCAGAGCCGCCTCCTGGTTATCGGCACCTACCGCGACGTCGATATCTCTCGACAGCATCCCCTCGCCGTCACGCTGGGAGAGCTGGTCAAGGAACGGTTGTTTCAGCGGGTGCTGCTCCGTGGCCTGGATCAGGAGGATGTGGCCCGCTTCATCGAGCTGGTGGCGGGCGGGACCGCGAGCCCTCAGCTTGTGGAGGCGGTTTACCGGCAGACGGAGGGCAATCCCCTCTTTGTCACGGAGATCGTGCGGCTGTTGGTGCAAGAAGGGCACCTGGGAAGGTACGAGGGACGAGGCACGAGGCACGAGCAGGAACGACGGACTCGCACCGCGCACCTCATGAGTCGGACCTTGGAGGAGGAGTGGGCGGTGCGGATCCCTGAGGGGGTCCGGGAGGTCATCGGCCGGCGGCTGGACCGGCTCTCGGAGCGGTGTAATCAGGTCCTCACGGTGGCCTCTGTGGTTGGGCGGGAGTTCGGGATCGATCAGGTGGCGCCCCTCATAGAGGACCTCCCGCGGACCCGTCTCCTGGAGGTTCTTGAGGAAGCGCTGGGCGCGCGCATCATCGAGGAGCCGCCGCGAGCCGCAGGGCGTTATCAATTT
>CAZPYZ010000432.1:0-3001 GCA_964590215.1 uncultured Dehalococcoidia bacterium
CTGCCGCGGCCCCCAGGTGGCGCCCCACCGCCGTGAAGATCCAGCCTCCTGCGCTGGCCGCCCCTGCGACAGGGTCAAGCCGCCTGAGCAGCAGTGCCGCCGCGTCATGGTCCCCTAAAAGTACCGCTGTCTCGAGCATCTCCGTCAGCGCACCGGTGTAGGTCTCGTCCTCGGTGTTCCCCAGGTCCCGCGCCGCCAGCAGGTGTTCGAGCACAGCGCGCGCTTCATCCAAGCGTCCCAGGTGGCTTAGACCAACGGCCCGCCGGATGGTGTCCGGCGGGGTCTCCTCCACGCCGACTACCCGGTTTGCCTCGGCCAGCGCGGCCAAGGCTTCCTCGCCCCGGCCCAGGTAGAGCAACGGCCGGAAGGCCATGTTTGCCGCGAGCCTGCGTCCCCAGGCGGGCCGTCCAAGCTCCTCTGCCCGTTCCGCCAGGCGGATCCCAGCCCCCACGCTCGCCTCTAATTCGCCATCCAGGTAGGTCAAGAGCGCTTCGGCGTAGAGGCTATCCAGCAGAAACATGGGATCCCTGGTGCGCGCTCCCACTTCTCGGATCTCTTGCAGCACTTCCTCGGCCCGCGCCCGGTCCCCCTGGGCGACGAAGACCATGCTGCACGTCCGAAGGACGGAGCAGAGCGCGCCGAGGCTGACCTCGCGGGGGCCTTCCATCACTTCTTGGGCCAAGCGGGAGGTCTCTTCCCAGTGTTGCGGAGAGGTCCTTCGCAGGAGCCGCCACGCCGCGCGCAAGAAGCCTTGGCCGTCACCCAACCGCCGCGCCAGCTCCAAGGCACGGATGAGCGCGGCGCGGTCTTGGGCAAAGTTCCCGTCCGCCTCATACACCGCCGCCAGGGCCAGGTCGGCGTATATACGGTCCACCGTTCCTGACGCCGCATAGCGGTCTGCCCGCGCGGTCCACCTCCGGTACGCCTCAGTACCAAACCCCGCCGCGCCGCCGTCTAACGCGACGGGTTCGAGGGCAATTTGGCAGGCCCTGGACGCGCGCCTATAGTCTTGAAGCGCCTCTGCCAGTTCCAATGCCCGCTGTGCGGCCACTTCAACGTCCGCCGGCGGCGCAAACGCCTTCATGCGGGCGGTCCCTAACGCAAGCAGCAGATCGCAAAGCCGCTCCCGGTTAGTAGCGTCTAGCGTCTCCTGGATCGCAATTGCCCGCTCCCACTGCGCCGCCGCCTGAGAGTACGCGTACACCGACTCCGCCCGGCGGGCCGCGGTTTCGGCATACTCCAGCGCCTTTCGGAGCTCCTCCCGGTCCGTCGAATAACCCAGGTGTCGCGCCACCTCGCCGGCCCGCGCCTCGATCCGCTCTCCGTAGACCTTCTCCATGGCCCGGCCCGCCTGGACGTGCCAGCGGCGGCGCCGCGGCGCGGCGATCTCTTGGTAAAGCACTTCCTGGAACTGGTCGTCGGCGAAGGCGAAGCGTTCTTCCGTCGCCTCGGTGCGGTCCACCAGCAGGCGGGCGGCCATCGCCTGCTCGACGACCTCGAGCAGTTCCTCTTCCGGCGCCCCGCACATCTCCTGGAGCACGGGAAAGCTGAACTCGGTGCCCAGCACGGCGGCCTGGGCAAGGACGGTTTCCGCCGTTTCGCCGAGGCGCGACATCCGCTCTCTGACCACCTGGCTCAGGGTTGCCGGGATCACCGTGTGCGAGGCGTCCACCACCTCCCAACCCGCTGGCCCCGCTCGTACGGCGCCGCGCTCCGTCAGCGCCGTCACCACCTCTTCTATGAAGAGCGGGTTGCCCCGGGTCGACCGGAACACGCCGGGGGCAAGCTGCGCCGCGACGGGCTCTCCCAGGGTGTGGCTCATCAGCTCCGTGGCCTGTTCCGCGTCCAGGGGCCCCAGGGCCATCGGGACCATCAGCCGGGCCCGCGCGAGATCCTCTCGCTGCTGGGCGAGGGCTGTCTGCGCCTCAAACTCGTGGGCGCGGTAGGTCCCCATGACCAGGACCCGGCACTCCTCCAGCCGCTGGGCCCCCGCAGTCCTGACAATTTCCTGGGAACCTTCTGAGAATTCTCTGGCAGAAAAGCCGTATTCCCGCGCGCGCCCAAAAACGACACTAGACCCATCCGAACCGGGGAGGTTCTCCGGCCAGTCCAACAGAAAGGAGGTGAGGACATGCAGGAGCAGCGTTGGACGAGGAGGTTCCCGGAGCTGGGGCGCCATCAGCCGGTCATTACGGACGGCTGGGCAATCGAGTGGCCGCTGGACGGCGGCACCCTGGCTTCGCCCGCCGAGGCGGAAGCAGCGATCGTCGAGAAGCGGCGGCCGCTGGTGGTGCGGGCCCTGCAGTCGGTGGGACGGGCCATCTTGTCCATCTGCCTGAGCCGGGCACCGGCCAACTGCCGCCGCTGCAATGCGCCGATAGATGGGTATGCGGACGTGTGGAGCGACGGGAACCCCTTCGCCCCCATGCTCCACTACAGTTGCCGGTGCTGCGGTCACTCATGGGAGCAGTACCTATGCAGCGAACCCTGGTAGCGCCGCAGGGCACCGGCAAGAAGCGCGGGGTTGTTACTCAGCCTCGAAAGGGGCTGAGTGACAAGAAGAAAAAAGGGCATCAGCCCAAAGAAAAAGAGGAGGTGTCACAATGAAAAAGCGATTCGGAATGGGTCTTACGGTCCTGGCGCTGGTCGGCTCCTTCGGCATCGGAGCGGCCACCAGCTCGTCCACGGCCTTCGCGGCCATGGTCGGTCTCGGTCAGGGGATGAGCGGGGAGGTCTACGCCGGAGAGACCACCGCGGTCTCCATGTTGCAGGAGGCCCAGCTGGCGGTGGCGCGGAGCAAGGCCGAGCTGGCGCAGGCCGAAGGCTTCTTGAGCAAGGCCATCTCCAGCATCAATTCCGCCAACACGGTGCAGCCCCCGGTGTCCACCCCTCGACAGGACCCCGAGAACCGTTGTTGCGAAAACGACGACGACTAGGACCGCGCAGCGCGCAGCGCGCCGTCCACGAGAAAGCGCCCGGCCTTAGGCCGGGCGCTTTCTGC
>CAZPYZ010000432.1:3011-4384 GCA_964590215.1 uncultured Dehalococcoidia bacterium
GCTGGCGCAGGCCGAAGGCTTCTTGAGCAAGGCCATCTCCAGCATCAATTCCGGCAATACCACGGCGCCGGCTCCGGTCTCCGCGCCTCGGCAGGACCCCGAGGACCGTTGCTGCGAAGACGACTAAGTCCCGCGCCGCGCGGTGCGCGCCGTCAACGCAGAGAGCGCCCGGCCACAGGCCGGGCGCTCTTGTGATCCAAGGCCTGCGCGCTATGCGACGGCCCCTACCCAGCCGCCTCCGCCCCCCGCGCCGGCCGCCGTCGGGCCGACCAGATCCCCCAGGCCACCAGCCCAATCGGCACCATCCACCACGAGAACACCACCGCCCGCAACCCGGCGTCTGCAATGGCCCCAACCAGACGCAGCGACTGCTCCCACGCCTCCTGCACGGACTTCGCGGGGTCCCACACGGGCTGCGGCCGCTTCGAGGGCGCCGGCGCCCCCACAGGGGTCAGGCTCACCACGATGGTGGCCATGTCCGAGGTGCGCTGCAGTAGGTTGATCCGCCCTCTGGTCCGTTCGATCTGGGCGCGGACCTGGTTCAACTGCGCCTGTACCTTCAGGATCTCGTCAATGGTATTGGCCCGCCGCAGCAGCTCCAGGTACTGCAGCTCAGCCGCCTCGAAATTCCGCAATTGCGACCCCAGGTCGGTGAACTCTTCAGTGACGTCTTTGGCGCTGCCGTTCTCGGAGAGCACCTTCGCCGCCATCCCCCGCAGCTCGCTCATGACCCGGTTGTATTCCCGCGCGGGCACCCGGATGGTCAGCGTCGCGAGCTCCGTCTCCCCCTGGAATCGGGTCGAGGCGCCCGCGATCATCCCGCCGGTCCCATCGACCAGCGCGCGGATCTTGGCAACGGAATCGCCGACGCTCTCGACTTCCAAGGACACCGTCGCGTTGTACACCACCATGCGGTCATTGGACTGCGACTGCTCGGACGGCGCTGGCGAACCTGCCGGCGCTGCCGCGGCTCCTGGTTGCGGCGCCTGGCGGTTGCTGCTCCCTGCGACCTGCCCATCCGCAGACCGTTTTTGCAGCTCTTGTACCGGCGGCTGAGGCGCTGGGACGCTATCCTCCCCAATGAGCACCGTCGGCTTGTCCGGTGCACCGCCAAGAGTACCCCCCTTGATCACATCTCCCGCGCAGGACACCGTCAGCAGTCCCGCCATCACCGCCATCAGCATGACCCGTTTCCCTTTCATGATGCCCTCCTGATCGTCTTTCTACTTACTTGACGACGGAAGGTCAGGAAAGGTTCCCGCAACGTCCTCCCGTATTAAGAGAATCTCTGCGTGCTCTGCGTTGAAAGGGGTCACCCCGGGAACTTCCAGGTATTCTCGGCGGCCCCGGAGATCCTCCAGAAGGGGATCACG
>CAZPYZ010000433.1:0-4382 GCA_964590215.1 uncultured Dehalococcoidia bacterium
GGTGAGCCAGTTGCTGGCTGGCGCCCTCCCTATCACCCTGCTCATCGGCGGGATCAGCCTCGTACTCGGCTTCGTGATCTCTGTCCCCCTGGGCAACGTCGCGGCCTTCCTGGCCTCGAAGGGACGGGGAGCGCTGGACCAGGCCCTCATCTGGGCCGCCATGCTCATCGACGTTATGCCCTCGTTCTGGGTCGGCCTGCTGCTGATGTTGCTGTTCAGCCTGATACTTCGGTGGCTGCCCGCTACCGGCCCGCTGGACTTCGGGGATCCCGCGGCGTTGGTACGCAGGATGGCATTGCCGGTAATGGTGCTGGCCATAGCGCAACTGGCAACAGTGGCCAGGATCACCCGGACCGCCGTGCTGGAGGTGATGAATGAAGACTACGTGCGCACCGCCCGGGCCATGGGCACCGGCGAGCTCACCGTGCTCTTCCGCCACGCCCTGCCCAATGCCGCCCTGCCCGTGGTCACGGTGGCCGGTCTTAGCTTCGGCCGGCTGCTTGGGGGGACCGTGATTGTGGAAGCCATTTTTGCATTGCCGGGCATGGGGACGCTGCTTATCAACGGGATTAACGGACGTGACTACCCAGTAGTCCAAGGAGTCATCCTGCTCTACGCGACGCTGTTCATCGTGGTCAACCTCGCCACGGACCTCTTGTACACACGAGCGGACCCGCGGGTGCGGCTATGAGTGAAGACGTCAGCGCCTCCCTGCTGGCCCCCCGCGAAGGGCTCGCAATCCGCCTGGGCGCCCCGCGCGGACGGGCGGCGCTGGCGAGGCTGGCCGAGCATCCGCTGATCTTTTTCGGCCTCTGCATCCTGGTGCCCATCGTCCTCCTGGCCGCGGTGGCGCCAGTCCTCCCTCTGCCAGGCTATCTGGAGACGAACCCGGCGGAAAGCCTCCAGTCGCCTTCGCTGGCCCATCCCTTCGGCACCGATAAGCTGGGGCGAGACATCCTGAGCCGCACCCTGGCTGGCACCCGGATCTCCCTTACCGTGGGCTTCTCCGTCGCGGCCATCGCAGTGGCTCTGGGGATCGTCATCGGCACCGTTGCCGTCTTCTCCGGACGGCTGGTGGACACCTTCATCATGACGGTCGTCGATGTGCTCCTTTCCTTCCCCGGGCTCCTGCTGGCTATCGCCCTGGTGGCGGTCTTCGGGGCCGGCCTGCCCCAGGTCATCGCCGCCATCGTCATCGCGGACCTGCCTCGCGCCGCCCGTCTGCAGCGGTCGCTTGCGCTTGCACTCAAGAGCCGGGCGTTTATTGACGCCGCCCGGATGGTGTCCGCCCCCACCTGGTGGCTCCTATCGCGCCACGTTATCCCCAACACCGTGGCGCCGATGCTTGTGGTTGCGAGCATCTACGCAGCGAACGCGATCATCGTCGAGGCAAGCCTCAGCTTCCTGGGCCTGGGAATCGTGCCACCGCAGCCCTCATGGGGCAACCTGATCCGGGAGGGCCAGAGGTATCTGCTGGATGGACCGTGGATCTCCACCGCGCCCGGCCTCGTGCTCCTCGCCGTCGCCATCAGCCTGCACCTCATCGCCGACGGGATCCGCGCCGGGCTCGACCCCAGCTTGCGGGTACGCTAATTTCTATTTCCCTCTCCCTCTGGGAGAGGGTGAGGGTGAGGGCGAAACCGTCACGAGCAGCATGGCCACTTACTCGAAAGCGAAAGAGCTTCTGCTCCACGTCGAAGGTTTGGAGACCCACTTCTCTACGAAACGGGGCGTTATCCGAGCGGTGGACAGCGTTTCGTTTGACATCGAGCGTGGAGAACGGCTGGCTGTGGTGGGCGAGGGCGGTTCCGGCAAGACCGCCACTGCCTTATCGTTGCTGCGACTTCTAGCGCCGGCGGGGAAGATAGTTGCGGGGAAGGTGGTCCTCAACGGACGGGATCTCCTGAAACTAAGCGAACACGAGCTGCGGCGGGTCCGGGGCAAAGAAGTGGCCATGGTGTTCCAGGATCCGATGACGTCCCTCAACCCGGTAATCCGGATCCGGGACCAGATGGTGCCGCCCATGCGCCGGCATCTGGGCCTGGACACGGAGGCGGCCCTTCGGCGGGCGGTCGACCTGCTCCAGCAGGTCGGGATCCCCGACCCTGCGGCGCGGGTGAATGCGTATCCACATGAACTCAGCGGCGGTATGCGCCAGCGCGTGCTGATCGCGATGGCCCTTTCGTGCGGACCGGACCTGATCATCGCGGATGAGCCCACCACTGCCCTGGACGTGACCATTCAGGCACAGATCGTCGCGCTGTTGAAGCAACTGTCCGAGGACACGGGAACCGCGGTGCTGTTCGTCACCCATGATTTCGGCCTGGTGGCGCGCTTCGCGCACACGATAGCGGTGATGTATGCCGGGCGGATCGTTGAACACGGCCCGGCGCGGGAGGTCTTTTCCCACCGGCATCACCCCTACACGCGAGCGTTGCTCCGTTCCATACCCACGATCGCCGGTGTGAAACCGGAGCGCCTGGCGCAGATCGAGGGTGCGCCCCCCGATATGGCCCACCTGAGCCCAGGCTGCGCATTTCTGCCACGATGCCCCGTCGCCCTGGTGAAATGCGCGGTAGAGCGCCCGGACCTGCTGGAAAGGGCCCCCGGCCATAGCGCGGCCTGCTGGGCGGAGCCGGACCCGGAGGCGGTGGTGAGGATTGGGAAACGTGCCTCCGCCTGACGAGGCCCGGATCGGGGGCCGCAAGAACGGAACCCCCGCCGGGGAAGGTCCGTTGCTGGAAGTGCGGCGGCTGCAAAAGCACTTTGTCACGCGGCGGTTCTTCCCCTGGCAGCCGCCCACCGTTGTTCGAGCCGTAGATGGTATCGACTTCACCCTCGATCCTGGAAAAACGCTGGGGCTAGTCGGGGAGAGTGGGTGCGGCAAGACCACCACCGGCCGCCTCCTGGTCCGCCTTGAAGACGCCACCGATGGGCAGATTTTCGTCCAGGGAGTCGACCTGGAGACGCTGCAGGGCCATGAGCTCAAGGAGTACAGGCGTCGCATCCAGATGATCTTCCAGGACCCTTACTCCTCTTTGGACCCGCGGATGCGGGTGCGGGACAGCATTACCGAACCGTTAGCGGTTTACGGCATCGGCAGCGGAAGAGACCGGTTAGAGCGCGCCGCGCTTCTCATGGAACAGGTTGGCCTGGATCCCTCGCTGGGAGACCGGTACCCAAGCCAGCTGAGCGGGGGCCAGCGGCAACGGGTGGGTACGGCCCGGGCGCTTGCTCTTTCGCCGTCAGTCATCGTCGCCGATGAGCCGACTTCCTCCCTGGATGTGTCGGTGCGGGCCCAAGTCATCAACCTGCTAAAGGACCTTCAACAGGAACAAGGGTTAAGCTTCATCTTCATCTCCCACGACCTTTCAACCGTGCGCTACATCTCCGACAGCATCGCGGTGATGTATTTGGGCAAGATCGTGGAGGAAGCGCCCGCGGAGGACCTGTTTACGCGTCCGTTGCATCCCTACACTCGTGCGCTGCTATCCGCGGTACCCATCCCTGACCCGGAACTTGAAGAAAAGCGTGAGGTCCAACTGCTGACCGGTGACCTGCCGAGCCCGGCGAACCCGCCGTCAGGGTGCCGGTTCCGGACGCGTTGTCCCCTAGCGACCGAGCGATGCGCCCGGGAGGAGCCGTTGCTGGTTGAGTACGCACCGGCTCACCGGGCAGCCTGCCACTATGTGTAGCGACGCGATTTGGGGCTGCCCACGAGGTGGTGACGGCGGTCCCTGTTGAGCTTATCCTGCGAAAACTGGGCGAGGGAGCGACCCAAGCGGAGCTGCTGGACGGCTATCCCCACCTGACACCGGAGGATATCCGCGCAGCGGTAGCTTACGCAGCAGACGTAGTGGCCCACGAGGAACTGGTCACGCCGGGCGAGCCAGCAGGCGCCGCGTGACGGCGTGCAGTTCCTGGCTGATGAGAGCCTGGACATGGCCGTGGTGCCGGCTCTGAGACTGGCCGGCTTCGATGTCCGCGCCGTCGCCGAAGAACGCCCCGGCACTGCCGATGAAGACGTTGCGGCGCTCGCCATGGCCGATGACCGCATCCTGCTGACAGAAGACCGTGACTTTGGCCGGATCGTCTATGCTCTGCTGCGGGAGACTGGGGGCGTTATCTACATGCGGTATCTGGCCAGAGCTACGATATCATGGCCTTCGTCCCCGGCATTGAGCTGGTCTACTATCGCCTGGATTCGTGTCGGGCCCGGAACCTCCACCCCACCGATCAGCAGCAAAACTACACGGGAATAGAGAACGCCTGGATTGACGAGAGCGGCTGTTAAAGCCGGGCGAGGCGAGGCGAAAGCCCGCTCATCCTGAGAGCTTGTGAACGTTTGATGTTTCTGGTGGTACGGCCATGATGATCGCGTG
>CAZPYZ010000434.1:0-4380 GCA_964590215.1 uncultured Dehalococcoidia bacterium
CGATTGCCGCCCGGACTGAAGCACGCGCCGCGCAGCAGTTGACCCTGGACCGGGAGGCCGGCGAGGAGGCCCGGCAGTTGAGAGATGGCCTCGGCGGGGCGTTCCTCGGTGCGGAGGACGCGCCCCAGGTAGTCCTTCGCCGGCACGCACCGGAGGGGGGCGGCGCTGGGAGTGTGGCCTTGGTGAACAACCGGCTGTCTGTCTCCCTGGAACTCGATGGCGAAAGCGTCGGGCTCACCGTGCTAGACCTGGCTGCGCAACGTTACGTTGCTCGGGACCTGGTCCCTTCCATCCGCTGGGTGGGAGGAGAGCTGAACCTCACGGGGATCGCGAGGGGCGAAGTCCGAAGCGAGGCGATCCAGCACCCGGTCCTGGGGTCTGGGACGCACGTGACGGTGTCTCCGGACGCCAGCGACCCCGGTGCACCGCGGATTGCCCTCGATCTGGCATTGTTCAGGGATGAGGCGGTGCTGCTCTCCCGTCTGGCCATCGCAGGTCTGCCCGATGACGTGGGACAAGTGGAGGTCAGGCACTTCGACAGCGGCCCCTCCGGCGGACTTCTGGCGGGAGAGCGGACTCACTACCTGGCAGAAATGACGCGGCTTCGCCACGCCATCGCCAGGGACGATGGGCTCCGGCGGCGGGACCGAGTGGCCTGGGGGAAACCAGTCTACCTGTGGGATGAGAGAACCGGGCGGGCGCTGGTGCTCGCCCTGCTGGACGAAACGGCACTGCCGCCCCTATTCAGCTTCCAACAGAAGCCGGGCAGCGCCCTCGCCCGCGCCGTGGTGGAGTCGGCGCAGTCCGTGCGGCGCAGGTCCGACCCCGGCTCGGATAGCTTCCCCTCGAGGGCCCACTCGTCGTTCGACCATTCTCTAGCGGTAAGCGGATGGGGTGGGGCCCCAAGCCTCGGAGCATCCGAGGGCGGGTGGGTGGGCCCACCATCCGGGGAGGGGCGTTTTCATGGGAGCTGGCTCTACCTCGAGATCCCCTCCGGCTCTACGCCACAGCAGCAGCTCGCCCGCTACCGCCAGCTATCGGCGTACCTCTATCCCCCGGCGCCCCTACCGGCGTGGTTCCGGCACCAATGGCTCAGCTGGTACGTCTACTACATGGACATCAACGAGGACGTCCTGGTGCGCCAGATCGACCAGCTCGCGGAACACTTCGGGGATCTCGGCCCCTGGCACATCATCGTGGACGCGGGCTGGTACGTCGCTGAAGGTCGCGATGGGTCGGACTGGCGTACTCAAGACCGTGACAAGTTTCCCCGGGGTTTGCGCTGGCTGGTGGACTACGCCCACTCGAAAGAGATCCGGGTGGTCCTCTACTTCACGGCGCCGTACCTGAACTCTCGCCAGGAGAGCTGGGACTGGCTTGGGCTGCGAACCCTGGTAGAGCGGCGCCCGGAATGGCTCATCCCCCTGGATGAAGAGGAACCCTTTGATGACTACGCGTATGATTTCCAGAACCCGGACCTCCGGGCTTACATGCAGATGGTCATGCGGGATTTCTTCCTGCGTTACGGGGTGGATGGGGTCAAGCTGGACGGGCTGGGGAGCGCGGGCGACGCAATCCTTTACTCCGCAGAGGGAGGTGCCTTCAGCCTTTCCGACCGGGTCGTGGGGCAGACCATGGAGGTTTACCGTTTCGTGTACGAAGAAGCGACCCGGTTCCGAGAGGATGCCTACATCGAGAGTGGCTGGATCACGCCGGCCATGGCGAACCCACATGCCCATACCTTTCGCTATGGGGATGAGGAGCCCCTGTTTTTCCGGCCATATCCATTGCCTGGCCTGGTCGAGCACGTCGATTACACGGCCTATCAACAGGGGTTGCTGGGGCAGCGGTCCAACATGGGGGCGATCTACGGCGACCCCAACGAATCGACTCTGAACCGCTGGTGGCTGGGCGCGGGGTTAGCGATGGGGGCCCAGGTGTCCCTAAGCATCGATCTGGAGGCGCTGACACCGGAGAGCATCAGCCTCTACCGCTCGTTCCTCGCCGCTTACCGGCCCTTTCAGGGCACGACAACCATCGATGGCCGTCTGGATCAGCAAGTGTTCGCCACCCAAGTCGGTGACACCTGGCACCTCGGCGTGCTCAACCGCGAGCCCAGCGCCCGGAGGATTACCGTCGATGCCGCGGCGATTGGTCTGCCATCCGGCTCGTCTTTCTCTGCTTACGACGTCGAGGAAGGGCGGTTGCGGTCTGCGGCGGGGGCGGTAAGCGTGACGTTGGAGCCGGAGAGTTTTCGGCTGCTGGTCGTCCGAACAATGCCGGGACTGCTCTGGACCAACAGCCGGGTGGAGGAGGCGACCTTGGTCGAGTCTCTCCTGTGGGAAGACCAGGGCATGCCTCCAAACGGTCTTACCCATACGGCCTACCGCTTACAAGGTCCGCCGACCGTCCCAGGCGTTACCCATCTTTACGCTTCTGAAACCCCCACCGTATACTTGGGCGGCATACGAATGGAGCCCTCCTCGGACCTGTTCCAAGGCGAGGAGGGTTATATCTATGATGGCGCGAGCGGTCTCCTTACTGTCTGGTGTCCCCCGGGGGCTCAAGGGGTGGTGGTTATGGGCCAGCCATAGTCTGAAGGACTGGGCCAGCCGGCGTGTGCCGGTCTACGGCAAGGCTACCCGCGATGTCTTCCAGGCCCTTAACTGGGTGGGATGGGCTGATGTCGTCGCGCTTCTCTTCCTCGCACTCCTCACCTTCTACTTCTTTCGGGACGCTCTCCTCCAGCATCGCATTTTCTTCGAGAACGATACCGCCGTTTTCTACTACCCCCTCTCCAGCCGCTACGATCAGGCGCTGAGAGACGGGGACTTCCCCATCTGGACCAGGGCTATCTTCGCCGGTTTCCCCCTCTTCGCGGACAGCGAGGTCGGGATGCTGTATCCCATCAAGCTGGTCCTGCACCAGTGGCTCTCCACGTGGCAGGCGATAGTCTGGCAGCGCATTGCCGGCTTCACCTTGGCTGCCTGGTTCATGTATGCGTTCGGCCGGGCCATGGGGTTCCGTCCCTTTGCCGCAGCTCTGGCGGGTGCCGTCTTGGCCTTCGGAAGCTTTCTGGTCGCCCAGATCCATCACGCCAACGTGATCCGCAGCGCGATCTGGCTCCCCTTCGTTTTCTTCGCGGTGGAGATGTCCTTGCGGTGCCAGGGCAGCCGGCGGCTCCAATGGATGGCGCTGGGGGCCATTGGGCTGGGGATGCAGAGCCTGGGTGTCCACATCCAGATCGTTCTCATGACGGTGCTCGCACTGGGGTTCTATCTCGCTTACCGCTGGCTGCTGGGACCCGTGAGCGTTCGTCTGCGCTGCCTGCCGGCCGGGGCCCCATCCACGTTCTTTAAACGGGTCTTAATCGCGAACGCCAACGTCTGGTCCGCCGCGGTACAGCGGACCGTGGTCATGGCCGGCGTGGGCGTGCTGGTGATCTTGTTAGGTCTAGGCATCGGGGCAGTCCAACTCTTGCCGTTGTATGAGCTTGCCCAGTTCTCCCACCGGGGGAACGGTGTCGAGTACGGGTTTGCCACGACGTACTCGATGCCTCTCGTCGGGCTCGCCCAAATCCTTAGTCCGTACTTGTTCCGCTCGTTGAACGGAGAATGGTGGACCCACTGGGCGGCCTGGGAAATGACCCTATACGTGGGGCTGCCTACCCTGATCTTCACCTTGATCGGGCTCTTTTTCGCTCGTAATCGTCATACCTTCTTCTTCTTGGGGCTCCTAGTTGTCGCGGTGCTGATTGCCCTGGGCCCCAACTCCCCCTGGAACATCCACAGGTTGCTCTGGGAGCTGCCAGGCTTCTCGTCGATGCGGGCGCCGGGCCGGTTCACCTTCCTCGCTGTGTTCGCTGCCGCAGCCCTTGCCGGCTGGGGCGCCCACTGGTTGGACACGCGCCTGACCACCGCGAAAAGTGCTCCCGCCCTCTGGGAGAGGCTTAGGCTTGCCCTGAGCAGAGTCGAGGGCGTGAGGGCCGCGCGCGGCGTTGGGCCCGTCGCCTTGGGGTCAGCCGCAGGGGGCTTTTCCTACTGGCGCAGCATCTTGTTCAGCATCTTCCTGGTCGGGTGTGGGGGGCTGCCGTGGGCCCTCGCGCTGGGGGCGGCCTGGGGACGAGCCTGGCTGGACGCCAACCAGGCGGAGGTGCTGCAGACCCTGGCGAGCGGCAGTGTGGTTCAGATTGCAGGGAGCGGCCAGGTGGCGGTGGAGAACGCCTTCAACAGCATCCGGCGCGCCCTCGACCTCACCAGTCCCCATCTGGCGATAAGCCTGGCGCTACTCCAGGCGACGGTCCTCACCCTGGTGCTGTGGTATGGAGCGCCGCGCCTCGGTTACCTCTGCAAAGGAGCCCTGCTGGCTTTCGTCTCCCTT
>CAZPYZ010000435.1:0-4378 GCA_964590215.1 uncultured Dehalococcoidia bacterium
AGTGTCACCGGCTTTCCGGCCGTGCTTCTAGCATTACGAGGCAGAGCCGTTCCCGCTGGCACGCCTCAGCCAAGGCGCGGTCATCGACGCCTTCAAGCCCCTGATCCTTAACCGTCACGACGGTGTGGCCGGCATCACGGAGCAGCTGGGCGGCTCTCTCGCCCGATTCTCGTCCAGTTTCAAGTTCACGGGGTGTGGCTAATGGGGATCTCGAAGTACCGCTCGCTGGCAGTCTCAGCGCCATAGGCGATGCAGGCGAGCACGTCTGCCTCTTGCAGACCTGGATACTCGTTCAGGATTTCCTGCACAGACGCACCGCTGGCCAGGTAGTCCAAGATGAGGGACACCCGGATGCGGTGTCCCTTAATGCACGGCTTCCCGAAGCACACGTTGGGGTTGCCGAAATCCGCTCCAGAAGTTTCTGTCTTCTCATAGCGATGAAGTGACCTGCTCCTGGGACCGTCCAATCGGCAGCATAGCGGTCAACTCGACGCAATGGAGGTCCCTGAGGAGTTAAGGAGTCAACATCCTGGATGGCAAGTAGCGTATCTGACGGGAAGGCACCTACTTCAAGTGCCCTCGCATGATCTCCCGGGTCTTCTCTACCTCCACCCATCGCTCCTGGGTGTAGAGATTGGTGTAGCGTTTCTCTGCTCCCTCGGGAGGATAGATCGCGGGGTCGGCAGGGGCCACGTCTGTACGCCGGCTGTTGGTCAGCACCTCCTTGGTGAATGCCTGCTGACCCTCTTTGGTCAGCAGCCAGTTGATGTAGAGTTTGGCGGCGTTGGGGTGGGGCGCCCGGTTGACGAACCAGAGGCAGGAGCCGGAGAGGTAGCTGAAGTCCTCCAGCAAGAGGTTCTTGATCTTGCCGCCCAACCCCTCCTTGCGGAAGTCGTCCACCACCGTCGTGGTGGTGCCGATCCCGATGGGATAACGGCCCCGCACCACGAACTCGGTCAGCTGCCGGTTGTCCCTGACTATTACGGCCTCCTGGTCTACATAGAGCTTCTTGACCGCGTCCTCGCCGTGTTTCAACCGCATGACGGAGACGGGGAGGGACGAGAGGCCGCCGGTGCGGGGGTCGAAGGAGACGATCTTGCCGCGCCACTTCGGAGCGAGGAGGTCCAGGCTGCTCTTGATCTCTCCCTCGGCGACCATGTCCGGGTTCACCCAGAGGCCGCCGCCGAGGTCCCAGCCCGCCTGGAAGACCCACTTCTTCTCGGTGTCGAGGAACCCCACCTCGAAGCCGCCGACCCAGGACCGATCATCCAGGACGTCTGGGCGATAGAGAAGTGGCCGGATGGGATCGTAGACGGCCTCGGGAAACAGGGAGAAGCCGGTGATGGGAGGGGCGTCGGTGACATCCCAGTTGTAGAGCCCCGCCTGCCGCTCCTGCAAGAACTTGGGGGCCCAACTGCTGGTGGCGATCCCGGTGTGCTCGATCTCGATGCCGGGGAAGGCTTGCTCGAAGGCCTGGAGGGCTTTGCGGTAGCCCGAGCCGGCCAGGGTCTGGATGACGAGCCTTCCCTCCTGCTTCGCGGCGGCCACCAGCTGGTCCCACTCGTCCTCCCAAGCCGCGCGTCCACCGGTGTCCGCGGACCCGCCCTGGCCGGAGGGCGACGCCATGGGGGCACATGCCCCTGCCGCGGCGCCGGCCTGCGCCAGGAAGCCGCGCCTCGTTAACCTGCTCATTGGCATCCTTCTCCAGTCCTCATCCTAACCGTCTCCAGGAGAGGGAAATTCAACTCAAGCCGTGCCAGGCGGCGGTGCCCCAGGCGATGAAAATAACCGAGGCGCCAGAGGCGAAGGCGCCTGCTCTCCATTTCGTTAAAGAATCATGCCCGTGCCGTCTGCACCGAGGCGCCAAAGCCGGCCGGGTCCACGGTGAACCTATAGAAGCGCTGCGGATTGTCGAAGAATATCTTGCGTTTTGCCACCTCTGAGATGTCTTTTCGGTCTCGCAGCTCCGACACCGACTCGATGAAGTTCGAGTCGTGGTGGGGGTAATCCGAGGGGTACAGGATGTGGTCCTCCCCGAAGACCTGCAGCACGTAGGGAAGGCTCTTCTCATCGGGCTCGCAAGAGACAAAGACCCGGCCGCTCTTCATGTAGTCGGAGGGCCGCGTTTTCAGGAGGGGGGCGTCCCACTTCCGCAGCTCCCATTCGCCGTCCATCCGTTCCATCCAGTAGGGCACCCAGCCCGCGCCTGCCTCGAGGAACGCCACCCGCAAGTTTGGATAGAGTTCCAGCAGCCCGCTGTACATGGTGGCGATGCACGCGATGAACTGTTGCGGGGCGTGGGAGAAGGTGTGGATGCCCAGGAAGGTGTCGAAGTTCAATACCTGGTCCAGCCAATCGGTCCCTGCGCCGTGGAACGCGACGGGCACTCCCAGTTGGCTACATGCTTCATAGAAAGGGAAGAAGTCCTGGTGGGCCACATGGCGGCCGCGGACGTAGATGTTCAACACGACGCCCACCAGGCCCAGCTTGGTCACCGCGCGCTCCATCTCTCTGATGGATTCCTGGACGTCGACGTGGATTGGCACGATGGCGACGCCCTTCAGGCGCTTGGGGTTGGCGGAGCAGCGATTGTGCATCCAGTCGTTGTAGGCTCTGGCCAGCGCGATGCAATAGTCGTGCTCTCGCAGCTTGGTGAGCCCCAGGGCGCTGGTGGGGTACATCACCTGGACGTCAATCCCGGCTCGGTCCATATCCGCGAGGGTGTCCTCTGGGGTGCCGCTTCCGCCCTGGTACTTGAGGAACACCGGGTTACCTTTCTGGCCGCGGTCGAACCCGTCGCCGCCGGCAAAAATGGAGGGTCGGTGGCGGTACTGCTCCGGCAGCCACTGCCGGTACACTGCCTCGGTATCGAAGACATGGGCATCGGCGTCGATGATGATCATCCCATCTTTCATTCGCCCACCTCTCGCTCTACGTTACACGCCAACTATTTCGAACTGTCTGATGCTGGGCTCCCCTGCAAGCATGGAGGCAAGCTTTGCCAAGTCGCCGCGATCCGTGCGCCACGCCAGGTACTTGTCGTAGTGCTCACCGGACTCCCAGGACTCCACGAGGACGAGGTTGTTCGGATCAGCGCGATTGGCGTGCACCGTGATTCCCTGGCAGCCGTCAAAGGCGCGCGTGGCGCCGAGTTCCCCCTTCAGCCACGCTTTCATATCCGCAAGGGCCTCGGGCTTGACATTAAGATCCAACAGGACCAACGCTGCCATAGTGACCGCCTCTCTTCGGGAATCCCAGGCATCGTACATCACCACTCCGGTCCGGGCAAACTGGGGTAGCGTTATTTCCTCTATCGTGGGGGTGGATTCGTGAGGCGCGCCCCGGCCTTCGTCTCCCGGCCATCCGAGGCGTATACTTGGCGCACTTCCAAGAACCAAGGGGAGAGGAGCCATGACCACGACACAGGCAGGAGTAGCTACGGGAACCACCCAAACAACGCGCAAGATGAAGGTGGGCGTCGCCGGTCTCGGCGCAGGAGCGGTTCAGGTGATCCGTGCCATGGAGCATGCGCCCTTCTTGGACCTGGTGGCTGCTGCGGACATCCGTCCCCAGGCGCTGGACGCGTTCCAACAGCGCTTTGGGGGCCGGACCTACGACAGCGTCAAGGGTCTCTGCGACGACCCGGACGTGGAGGTCGTCTGGATCTCCACCCCTAATCGCTACCACTGCGAGCACGCCGTAACCGCCGCCCAGGCGGGGAAGCACGTGGTCGCCGAGAAGCCCATGGCGACCACGTTGCAGGAAGCGGAGCAGATGGTGGAGGCAGCGGAGAAGAACCGCGTCAAGCTCTTGTGCGGCCACACCGCTAGCCTCATGGCCGGCTTTCGGGCCATGCGCAGGACCATTACCGCGGGCCGCGTGGGGCCTGTGCGCGCCATCAACTGCTGGTCCTACGTGGACTGGATGTTCAGGCCCCGCATGCCGGAGGAGCTGGACCCCAGCCATGGCGGAGGTCCGCCCTATCGCCAGGGGCCCCACCAGTTCGACGTGGTCCGCCTCATGGGAGGCGGTATGGTCAAGAGCGTTCGGGGAGCAGCGCGAGAGTGGATGCCCTTCCGGCCCTCGGCGGGTTACTATACGGCATTCCTGGAGTTCGAGGACGGCACGCCGGCGACGGTGGTCAAGGACGGCTACGGCTACTTTCTGACCACCGAGTTCGTGCCCTGGGCCGGCGCGTCCAAGGTTTCGGACCGCGCCATCCAGCTGCGGAAGGCGCTGCGGGAGGGCAGGGCCGTCGACGAGGCCAAGGCCAAAGAGGCGCTGCGGTTTGGCGGAGGAAGGGAAAACGAGGCGCTGGGTGCGACGGAAACCGGGGCCCGAACCGTTCATCGTTCTCGCCAACCAGCGGATTGCCGCC
>CAZPYZ010000436.1:0-1715 GCA_964590215.1 uncultured Dehalococcoidia bacterium
CCCACCACCCTCACCCTCACCCAGAAGGAGACGGGATTCTCAACCACGAGCGCGGTTAGCCGGACGGGCAGTGCAACTGCGCCGATCACAAACGCCCAAGGGATCCGGGCCATGCGGTCGCGAATCCTGCGTCGGCGCCACCCATTCCCGCCCCCGCCTGCGTCCCCTGGCCGTTGGCGGCAAGCAGTCCTAGTGCGGTCCCGCCGACAGGTGCTGTTTGCCACGGCGCGTGGGCAGTCTGCCTAGGTCGAAGCCCCGTGTATGGCACCCGCCGACGTGGTTTCACCAGTCGGATGGGCCAAGACCTTGTCCACACGGCGGCCATCCATATCCACGATCTCGAACTCAAGCTCCCACCAGGAAAAGCGATCGCCCACGGCAGGGATTCGTCCCAGGCGGGCCATAGCAAGGCCACCCAGCGTCAGGATGTGCTCGTCCTCGCTATCCCGGGGAACCCGGCCGCTCTTACCCAGCAGGGTCGCAGCTTCCTCCAGCGACATCGTGCCGTCGAGCAACCACGACCCATCTTCCCGCCGGACGGCCCCGGCGTCCGCGCCGCCTCCGATGGGGGCAAGCTTCCCTACCAGCCCCTTAAGGAGGTCTGTGGGCGTCAGGAGTCCTGAGACGCCGCCGTGCTCGTCGACGACCAGGGCGACATGGGGTCTCACCTGCTTGAATTGCGCCAGCGCTTTAAAGGCCTGCGCCTGCTCCGGCAGAAACAGCGGAGGCTTGGCCAGGGCCACAATGTCCGGCGGCTCTCCAGCTAGGAGTGAGGCCATCAGGTCATTGACGGAGAGCACTCCAATGACCTTATCCAACTCTCCCCGGCAGACCGGGTAGTACCGATAGGGGGCGCCCAGGATGACTTGCCAACTGGCCTCCGGTGGGTCCTCCACGTCAAGCCAAATGATAAAGGGTCGGTGGGTCATTAACTCGTTGACCCGAGTTTCCCCAAGCTCGAAAGCGCTTTCCACCAGCTCTCGTTCCACTTCTTCGAAGACGCCAGCCTCGGTACCCTGGGCAATGAGGATCCGTACCTCTTCTTCGGTCACTGCCGCCTCTCCCGAGGGCCGCACCCCAAGGACGCGCAACACGCCCTCAGTGACCAGGGTCAGAATGGTGACCACCGGGCCGGCGATGACGGCGAGGATGCCCATCGGCCTTGCCACCATGGATGCGATCCGCTCTGGAGCGTTGAGGGCGAGGCGCTTGGGTACCAGCTCGCCCACGATGAGGGAGAGAAAGGTAATGCCCGCGACGACGATGGCCAAGCCGGTCGACTCGCCGTAGGGCGCCAGAGGCGGCACATCCTGAAGGCTCTCAGCGATCTGCTCCGCCACTGTCGCGCCGCCGAAGGCGCCGGCAAGGATGCCGACCAGCGTAATGCCGACCTGAACCGTCGAGAGGAACCGGGTCGGTTCCTCGGCCAGTTGAAGGGCGGCCGCGGCACCAGCGTCCCCCTGGTCTGCCAGCTGGTGAAGGCGGGCTTTCCTGGCGGATACGATGGCGATCTCCGACATGGCCAGCAGTCCGTTGATAAGGAGGAGGGCCAGGATGAAGAGGAATTCGGTCGCGATGGGGGACATCAGGCAGCGCCTCCACTGAGGCGCGGGTGCCTAGCGCAACTTTGACAGTCAAACTGGCGCTAGGGGCTCAAGATATGTTCACTGCAGCGGATATCCTCCCCAAGTATAGGGGATTGGGCCACTACCTCC
>CAZPYZ010000436.1:1815-4340 GCA_964590215.1 uncultured Dehalococcoidia bacterium
GGGCGGGTTGAGGTTCTCCTTGATCGTTCTCGGCGACATCCAGCGAGCCAGGTTGACCCAGGAGCCGGCCTTGTCGTTGGTCCCGGAACGGCGGGCGCCACCGAAGGGTTGTCGGCCGACCACCGCCCCCGTCGGCTTGTCATTGATGTAGAAGTTACCAGCTGCGAACCTCAGCATCTGCTCCGCCACGGCGATGGCCTGTCTATCTTGTGCGAAGATAGAGCCCGTCAATGCGTAGGGGCTGGTCTCGTCGCAGAGTCTCAGGGCCTGCTCGTACTCGGCGTCCGGGTACACGTAAACCGTTAGGACCGGCCCAAACACTTCTTCCGTCATCAGCTTGCTGGCCGGCTCCTCGCTCACGATGACCGTGGGCGAGACGAACCACCCCCGGGACTTGTCGTGGTCACCACCATGGATGATGCGGTAGGTCTCCGGATGGGTTCTCGCGTGCTCTATGTAGGAAACGACTCGTCCAAAGGCCTCCTCAGTAATGAGCGCCCCCATAAAGACCGTGAAATCCTCCACGGGGCCGGTTTTCACTCTGGAGAGCTCCTCGCACAGCCGGGCCTGCAGGGCCTGCCACCGGCTCGCAGGGGCATAGAGCCGCGAAGCGGCGGAACACTTCTGCCCCTGGTATTCGAAGGCCCCCCGGATGGCTCCTACCACCGCCAAGTCGAGGTCCGCAGAGGGGTGCACGAAGATGAAGTCCTTCCCACCAGTCTCTCCCACGATGCGGGGCAGATTCTTATATGAGCTCAGGCGGCTCCCGACAGTTTGCCACAGCTGAACCAGCGTTTCGTAGCTCCCGGTGAAGTGGAGCCCAGCCAGGTGCGGATCCGTCAGAGCTGCCGCCAGAGCAACCCCATCGCAGGGTAAGAAGTTAATGACCCCCGCTGGCAATCCCGCTTCCAATAGGACCTGCATGATACGGTAGTTGGCCAGGATGACCGACCGGGAGGGTTTCCACAGGACGACATTCCCCACCAGCGCGGGAGCAGCCGGCAGATTGCCGCCTATGGAGTAGAAGTTGAAGGGCGGCACTGCCAAAACAAAGCCCTCGAGGGGACGCCAGTCAAACTGGTTGCATTCCCCGGGCCCCTGATCCGGCTGCTGCTCGTAAAGCTGCTTCATGTAGTAGGCGTTGAAGCGCCAGAAGTCGACCAGTTCCGCGAGATCGATCTCCGCCTCAAAGGGCGTCTTCGACTGGTTGGCCATGATGGCGGCGATGTGTTCGGTCCTTCTCCGCCCAGCCAGAAGGTCCGCAGCCTTGAGGAAGACGGAGGCCCGCTGGTAGCCGTCCATGGCTGCCCACGTCGCCTGGGCTCGGAGGGTCGCTTCGATGCCGAGACGCAGTTCCTTCTCCGAAGCCAGGTGCGCCCTGGCCAGGATGCGGTGATGGTCGTGGGGGCAGCGGATCTCGTAGAAACGGCCGGTCTCGACGGCCCGGCCGTCGATGATGAGGGGCACCTCATCAATTCGGCCCTTAAGGGCTTCTAACTCCCGTTCCAGCTGAGCCCGTTCCTTGGTGCCGTTGGCATAGGTGGGGATGCTATCCACGTCGTTCCGTGGTTTTTCCAGGGGCAAGGCGGTGGCCATAGTCCTTCCTCCTCGAGAGAGTCACCCCGTAGCGAAGCCGTTTCTAGACTAAGCCCTGGCCGGATTTCCCGCAGAGATGATCCCTCAAATGCCCTCTCCCCGGGTTGGTGGGCCCCCAACCGCCCTCGGACCGTCCGCGGCTGTTCTCCACCTCCCCGGCCATTTTCAAGCCCTGAGGCGGTGCCCGCGGGCGCCAGGGGGCTGCCTATGAAAGTTTCCCCGTCTCGGGGTTGGTGGGCCCGCCCGCTGTCGGATGCTCCGCGGCTGTTCACCACCACCCCTGGCGTTTTCATTCCCTCAGGCAGCCGTTACAGGTGACCACCGCCCGTACTTCCTGCTCCCTCGATACGGTGATAGTCCACTCGTCGCCGAAGGCCTCCACGACCCTCCACGCGGGGGAAAGGGACGAAGAGTAAGGAGCAGGGCCGGCGCGGTGGCCCGAACCTCCCCCGGTCGTGGCAGCGGGGTAGCAAGCATCCGTCGGGTGCGCGCACCCCTTCATCATCGCGGGCCCACCGGCCGAACCGAGGTAGACGGGGGCCCAGCCCTGGCACGGGACCATGCCCAGGACCCGCTCAGCCACCAGCTTATCCAGCGCCCCACCCTCGTCGACTGCGAACCCTCTCGGCTGACCCATGGCCCTGTGCCTTGCCATTCGTCGTCTTTCGACTCTTCTCCTGCTGTTAGGCCCTCAGCCAAGTGAGGCAAGGAAGAAGCCGATGCCGGCGCCGAGGGCGTAGAGCGCAAATGCTGCCAGACTGGCGGCCTGGGTCGGCACAATCCGCGGCGTGTTCTCAGGGTCGATCCAAAGGCGTCGCACCGCGAAAGCTGCCGGCACCGCCGCTATACCGGCCGCGTACACCCCGATCGGCAGCCCGGCCACCGGCAGGGCCAGGAGAAAAGCGAAGGCTGCGACGTTAATGACGGCA
>CAZPYZ010000437.1:0-4335 GCA_964590215.1 uncultured Dehalococcoidia bacterium
ACTGGTCCTTGCGACAGGCCTTGCCCTGCAGGGAAAGGTCCTGGCTCAGCAAGGGCCCCGCATCACGGCGGCTTACCGGGTCTCTCTGCCAGCTGACCCAGACGACCCCGCCTGGACCCAGGTCCCCGCCACCATCGTCCCGCTGACGGCCCAGACGGCCATCAAACCCGCTCTGGCCGTCGCCGGCATTCCTTCGCTGCAGGTTCGTGCGATCACTGATGGCGCGGCGATTGCCGTCCTGCTGGAGTGGCGGGATTCCACCCGCGATGTCAACGCAACCTTACAGGACCGCTTCAGAGACGCAGCAGCCATGCAGTTCTCGGTAGCAGGGGAGCTGCCCGCCATCTGCATGGGGGTGCGAGGACAGATGGTCAACATCTGGCACTGGAAGGCCGACTGGCAGGAAGACATCGACCGCGGCTTTCGTGACGTCCCCGACGCCTTTCCCAACTTCTATAAGGACACGTACCCGCTGGTCGACTCCCGCTCGGGACAGCCACCCTACCGCATGCCGGCCGATTTCGACACCGCCGAGGCACGGCAGTTCATCGTCGGCTGGAATGCCGGCAATCTCCTTTCCCAGCCGGGGAAGACGTCGCCGGTGGAGGATCTCAATGCCGTCGGCTTTGGAACCCTCACCACCAAAGCAAAACAGCTGGTACAGGGGAAGGGCGCCTGGACCCAAGGGGTGTGGCGCACCGTCTTCACCCGACCCCTGCACGTAGACGATCCTGATGCGACGCAGCTGGTGCCCGGGCAAGACTCGGCGGTTGCCTTTGCCGTGTGGGACGGGTCGAACCAGGAGGTCGGGGCCAGGAAACAGGTCTCCACCTTCCTCAGCCTGACGGTGCAGCGGCCGGAAGGCCCGGCGCCTACGGTGCAGCTCCCCGTCGTTTTGGTGGGCATCGGGGCACTGGTCCTGATCTTTGGCACTGGCGCCGCGGCCCTTCGGTCTGTGTTTCCGCGCCTACCCCCCCGGATGCGCGACTAGCGGGGCTATGCAGCACGCGGCCGCGAACGGCGCTTCCGAACTCCTCGGGCATGCCCTGTGCTGCCAATGGGCGGCACGGCTCCTCTTTTACCCGGACCGGGCGCTCCTGGATGCCCTGCAGTCGGGGCGCGTCCACGCGGAGTTGAGCGAGGCTGTCGCCTGTTTGGGTGATCCAGCGCTGGTGGCGTCCGCGCTGACCGAATGGTGGAACGCCTGGCAGGTCAGCCGGGATGGTCCGTTATCCCTGACTGAGGAATACCTTCACCTCTTCGCCAGGCAGGTGTTAGTGTCCCCTTACGAAGGTGCATACCGATCGGACCTGAGTGCGGTCCCCCCCGCGGACCTGGCTCAAATGGCCGCGTTGTACGCGGCCTTTGGACTCAGGGTTGGTCAGAGCGCAGCGGAGCGGCCCGACCACATAAGCCTGGAATTGGAGTTTCTAGCCGCTCTCTTGGCAAAAGAGGCATATGCTCTGGAACGGGGGTGGACAGCGCGGGCTCGCACAGCAGCCTGGGCTCGAGTGTCCTTCCTGGGAGATCACCTCGGTATTTGGTTGCCGGAGTTTGCCAGCCGCGTGCGGCAACACGGGCGGCTTCCCTTCTACCCGGCGGTTGCGGCCTTTGTGCTGCCCCTACTGAAGAACGCATGTCTGCGTCAGTCATAGGCGCAAGGGACCTGAGCTGGAGTCGCTTCGGGCTCCACGCCTCGGTAACGTCTTCCCTCGATCATCTGCTCCTCAGCGCCGCGTGTCTGGAATTCCTGCTTCTGCGGGTTTTCGTTCGCCTGGGACCCATCGCCCCTGCTGGCAGCGTTATGGATGGGTTGTTCGACGGGCTCCTGACGCTAGGCCTGGTCGCGCTCAACTCCATGGTGGTGGTGGGATTGGCGTGGCTGCTCTTAGGATGGTTCGAGGCCGTGCGTTCACGCGCCGCGGTTCGGGGGATCGCTGCCGCCGTGGCCATGGTGGCCGGAGCCGCGGCAGTTGGCAGTGGCCTGGTGCTGCCCGGTCCCGATGGCGCCGTCGTGACCGCCGGCATCGTGGTCGCCGCGATGGGCCTGGGCGTCCTCGCGGCGCGATGCAGTCCACGACGGCGGCTCTACCTACTCTTGCCGCTGTCTAGCTATGCCCTGCTGGCGGCCTCGTATGCCGGAAGTGGAGCGGTGCTGGGCCCCTCCTCGGGCTTCCTGGGTGCTCACGCTCTCGCCGAAGGCGTTGCCGTAGGCGCGGCCATTGTGTCTCCTATGGTTCTGGGTTCTCCCTGGCGGGGGAGACCTGCGTTGGCCAGCGCAACCATCGCGGCAGCCTTCCTCGTGTTGGTTGGGGCGAGGCCGTGGCTCCCGGGCACCCTCCTGATGTGGAACTTGGGCTTCTCCCTTTGGTTGCCGCTCCCGCTCTATGCCGTCGGACTGGCGCTGTTTATGTATACGCTCTTGGCTCGTCCAACCGGACAAGGAGGGAACCTCCCAAGGGCATGTCTTCTCCTCCTCGCCTTGGGGGGCCTTAAGCTGGATTACGGGCCCTACGCCCTTCTAGGGCTAACTGGCCTGCTGGGGTTGGCGAACTCGGGTAATCCTGGCCACGTCAGGAACCGTGACCAGGCGGTGTAGAGTTCGGGTCTGATGGGTGATAGGCCCCGCCGCCAGACCCTTCGTTACTCGGGGTGACAGGGTCGGAATGACAGCGGGGATATGATGGATGGGCAACGGGGTTAAAGCGGCCGGCTGCCCCCGGACGTGGATCGCTTCATGACCAGCAAGAACCTGCTCGCAATTGCGTCGTTCCTGTCCCAGACCAGATTTCTAGGCGTCCTGCCGTTGGATGAACTGATCAGCCTGGCGGAGCAGGTCACCCCCTTCAACTGCCCCAAAGATAGTGTCATCTTCAAGCAGGGAGAGCCGGGAGACACGCTCTACATCATCAGAGCCGGCAGCGTGAAGATCGTCCGCTACGGGAGCGACGGGCAGGAGATCGTTCTCGCCACGGTCTATCCAGGGGAGCTCTTCGGGGAGCTCTCCGTCATCGATGCCAAGCAGCGGTCGGCAACGGCCATCGCCGCGGAGGCCCTGGAGTCCATTACAGTCCGCAGGGATCAGTTCACCGCCTTCTTGGAGATGAAGCCCGACGCGGCGCTCCGCATTATGCGCGTGCTGGCGGCGCGCCTGAGAAGAACCGACGATGCCCTGCAGGAGGCCCTGTTCGTGGAAGCGGCAGAGGCTGAGAGCATCGCTGGCGTGACTGGGTCCACCCGGCCGGTGTCCCGGGTGTTTGGCGACCAGGACACTGCCCTCGCGACCACCGCCTCCGCGGTCGCTTACTTCTCCATGGAGGTAGCCCTGGATCCCCGCATGCCGACCTACAGTGGCGGGCTGGGTGTGCTGGCGGGCGATTTCCTGCGCACTGCGGCAGATCTGGCATTCCCCATGGTCGGCATCAGTCTTCTGCCCCGGCATGGGTATTTCCGGCAACGGGTGGACGAGAACGGCAATCAGACCGAGGAGATCCAGTCCTGGCCGGTGGAGGAGCTGCTGGAGCTGATGCCGGCGACCTGCGAGATCACGGTGGAGGGCAGGCCTGTCAAGCTTCGCGCCTGGAGGTACCCTCTCGTCGGCGAATCGGGATCCGTTGTACCTGTCTTCTTTCTGGATACCGACGTAGATGGGAACGATCCCCTGGACAGGGCCCTCTCGGGCAGCCTCTACGGAGGAGATGAGCGCTACCGTCTGTGTCAAGAACTCGTCCTGGGCATGGGAGGGGTCCGCATGCTCGGGGCCCTCGGCTATTCCACTATCCGCACCTTCCACATCAACGAAGGGCATGCAGCCCTGCTGTTCCTACAGCTCTTGCAGGACGCCCGCTGGGCAGACACACGGTGCATCTTCACGACTCATACGCCTGTCGCGGCCGGCCACGACGTGTTCTCCCTGGATCTGGCCGCCCGGATTCTCGGCCCGGACCGGTTGCATCTCCTGACGGAGATGGGCTGCTGCGCCGGCGCCTTGAATCTCAGCGAGCTGGGCCTGCAGTTGAGTGGCTACGTCAATGGTGTAGCCAAGAGCCATCGGGACGTTTCTCGCGCCATGTTCCCCGCCTATGCGGTCGATTCCATAACCAACGGCGTTCACTCGGTCACCTGGACGGCGCCTGCCTTTCAACGACTTTACGACCGGCATCTACCAACATGGCGGCAGGATAACAGCTCCCTCCGCTATGCGACCCGCATCCCCCTGGAGGAGGTCTTGGCCGCCCATGACGAGGCGAAGAGCAGGCTCATGAACGAGGTACGGGCCCGAACCGGGGCGCACCTGGATCCGGCGGCGTTCACTCTCGGCATGGCGCGGAGAGC
>CAZPYZ010000438.1:0-4334 GCA_964590215.1 uncultured Dehalococcoidia bacterium
GGACTGTTGATTCCCTGGCTCGCCTGGGGGTCTCGCGCCTGGTGACCATTGGCGGAGAGGACACCGCCACCTCCGCCGCCGCGGTGGCCCGGGCGACGGAGGGGGCGATACGGGTGGCCCACGTCCCCAAGACCATCGACAATGACCTGCCGCTGCCTGGGGGCATGCCCACCTTCGGCTACGAAACCGCCCGCCAGGTCGGCACCGAGCAGGTGTTGAACCTCGCCGAAGAGGCCAGGACGGGCAACCGCTGGTTTCTGGTGGTCGTCATGGGCAGGAACGCGGGGCATCTCGCCCTGGGCATCGGCAAGGCCGCGGGGGCGACCTTGACCGTGATCCCCGAAGAGTTCCGTGGAGAGACTATCCGCCTAGAGGATCTGGCGGCCATCCTGGAGGGCGCGCTCTTCAAGCGGGTGGTCCATGGCCGCCATTACGGCGTCGCGGTCGTCGCCGAAGGGGTAATCGAGCGGCTTAATGAGGCCGACATGGCCCAGCATTTCGGCGATAGCGTCACCTACGATCCCCACGGCCACCTCAGGCTGGAGGACATCCCTCTTGGGACGGCGTTACGGCGCTACGTCGAGGCCCGCGCACAGGCCAGGGGCGCCAGGGTGCGTCTCACGGAGGTCACCCTGGGCTACACCCTGCGCTGCGCCCCGCCGGTGCCCTTCGACATCGACTACACCAGGACGTTGGGCTACGGGGCGGTTCGGTTCCTATTGTCAGAGCCGGAGGATCCCAGTCTCGCCGGTGGCGGTCTGGTGTCTCAGGTGGAGAGCCGGGTGCAGGTCATCCCCTTTGACGAACTGGTCGAGCCGGAGACAGGCCGCATGCGGGTCCGGCGCGTCGACATTGGGTCGGAGCACTACAAGGTGGCCCGCCACTACATGATCCGCCTGGAATCCGAGGATTTTGAGGACTCGGACCAGCTGTCCGCCCTCGCGCGGGCGGCGGGAATGGACGTCAGCGCCTTCGAGCAGGCATATGGCGCGGTGGTCGACCGCTTTTCTCCCCCGTGATGGTACGCGGATCCCCGACATCATGGTTCGATCCGCCGAAGTCCGGGGATGACGTCAAATCCGGTGTCGTAGCTGAGCAGCTCCGGTATACCGGACGCTTCCATGTGCGCCACCGTCAGCACGTCTTCGAAATCAAGGTCATCGTAGAGCTCGAAAACTTCCAACGCTCGGAGAAGCGCCCCTCTGTCCTGGAGGCGAAGACCACGCAACCTCAGCAGGGGCATGAGCCGCGCGCGAACCTCGGCCCGCGCCAGCCGATACGGTTGCCGGGTTGAGACGAGGACATACACGATCTCGGCGATCACTGCTTCTGATGTAGTCGCTTCCTCTCGGCCCTGCCGGAGCCGCTGAAAGAGTTCCAAACACGCGGAGGCCTTTACAGGATCATCACGAGTAATGAAGCGGAGAAAGACGTTGGCATCGATGAACCTCACCCTCGGTGGCCTCTTCTGCGAAGGCGTTCTTGCCTATGCTCCTCCTTCGCGTCGCGTATCGCCTCGTCGATATCCTCCGGCTGCCACCAGGGTTGCACCGAACCAAACACGGTTTCCAAGGTGAACTCCGGATGCGCCAGCGTGACCTGTCCGTCCTCGACCAAGAACTCGATCTGGTCCCCCGCCGAGACGTTCAGAAGCCGGCGTACCTCGGCCGGCACCGTTACTTGGCCCCTCTGGGTAATGGTACCCGTGAATCGTCTCATGCTGTCTCCGATCCATTGGAACCTTAAGTAATCATTGAAGAATCGTACGAACATTGTAACAAGGACCGTACTTTTCATCCGAAAAAGAAGAGGGCCCGGAGTTTCCTCCGGGCCCGACCGCCTCTGGTTTCTGGTACCGGCGCTTCGCTACGAGAACTCCTTCGAGTAATCCCACTCGTAGTTCCGGTCCTTGTACGCCTCTGCCACCATCTTCGACTGCATTCCCCGCTTCCTCAACTCTTCTTCGAACCGCTCCCGGACCCACGGCACTTCGTCCGGGTACTCGATCTGGTCCCTTGCCCGGTCCTCCACCTGCTCCGAGTGGCCCGAGAACTGGGGGAGGGGGTGGAGGGCCAGGTAGCGCCCGAAGCTCTTGCCGAGGTTGAAGTGCTGGTGGAACCAGCGGTTGGGCGGCGTGAACAGGCTCGCTTCGTGCCAGGGGACCACGATCTTCTCCGCGTTCTCGCTGGGCCAGAGGATGGAGTAGCCCTCCCCCGCCGGGATCACGATGGCGCGGCCGGGGCCATGCCTATGGGCCTTCTTGTAGGTCTGGGCGGGGAAGACCGACATGTGGCAGGAGGCCTCGGTATTGGGGAAGTGGATGAACACGGTGCGGCCGCCCGCGCCACGGCCCCAGAAAGGCTGCAACTTGTCCCACATCGACATATCCGGGAAGAAATTCCCGTACCAGGTATCACGGCCGTGGCCACCCATTGCCTCGGGATCGAAATGGGCTTTGGCCTCAGCGTACAGGTCGTCCGGCACCGGGGGCGCGACGAGGGAGTCGTTGTTGAAGAAGAACTCCGCCTCCTCGGTGGTGCACATGGCCACCGGGAGATAGTTGTAGTGCATCAGCCGGGCAGGCCGGTCGCCCTGCATGTTGGTGAACTGGTGGCGGTGATGGCGGGGCAGCAAAAACATGCTCCGCACCCCCCACTCGAAACTCTTCTTTGACCCCTCCTCAGCCCAGACGGTGGTGGTCCCCCTGCCCTCCAGCACGTAGACGATCTCGTCCACGGCCATCTTGAAGGGTTTGGTCGTCTGACCGGGGTCCAACTCGCTCACTCGCAGTTCGTTGACGCCCTCCATGCCGACCAGCTGCACGAAGGCTGTTTTCGTTTCCCGGAGCGGCCATTGCTGGACATCGATGGTTCGCAAGTCCTCGATGTAGTAGCCGCGGTAGATGGGGAGCCCCTGCGCCTCCATCCAGCGGTCGTAAGGGAAGATGTGGGCCCCGGAGCCGCCCATGGTCTGCCGGGGCTGTTCGGTTGTGGCCTGTGTCATCGAGCCGGTTCTCCTTCCGTAAGTTAGTAAGTCAGTACCATCGTTTAGTCTACAGCCGCGGCTATCGCCCCGCCGGTCTCAGCTCCGCCGGCCGTTCCACGCCGTAGTCCCACTCCCAGTCCGGATCCTGGTAGCAGATCTCCGGCATCTCCGACACCATCCCCCGCTGCTTCATGTGGTCCTGGAAGGTCTGCCGGATGAAGGGGTCCTCATTGGGATATTCGATCTGGTCCCGTGCCCGGTCCTGAACCTGCTCCGACATGCCTGAAAACTGGGGCAGTGGATGCAGCGCCAGGTAGCGGCCGGGGCCGCTGCCGAGGTTGAAGTGCTGGTGGAACCAGCGGTCTGGCGGGGTAAACAGGGAGGCCTCGTGCCAGGGCACCACGATCTTCTCCGCATCTTCGTGGGGCCACAGGATGGAATACCCTTCGCCGCCGGGGATCACGATGGCCCGGCCGGGCCCATGGCGGTGGCCCTTCTTGTACGTTCGCGCCGGAAAGACAGACATGTGGCACGATGCCTCGGAATCGGGGAACTGGATCCCCACCACGTGCCCGCCGGCACCCCGGCCCCAGAAGGGCTCTAGCTTGTCCCACGCCTGCATGTCCGGGAAGAAGTTACCGTACCAGACCATCCTGCGGCCGCGGCCCCTGGGGTTCTCGTACGCCTTCGCCTCGGCAAACTGGTTCTCCGTCGGGGGCGGCGCGCTCTTGTAGGGATTGTTGAAAAAGAAGTCCGGGCTGTCGCAGGCCGACAGGGCCACCGCCAGGTAGTTGTAGTGCATCAACCGGACCTTGTTCTGGCCCGAGGTGTTGCTGAACTGATGAGTGTAGTGGCGCGGCAGGAAAAACATGCTGCGGGGGCTCCATTCGAAACTCTTGCGCGCCCCGCCTTCATCGCTCCAGACCGTGGTGATACCCCGCCCCTCCAGGACGTAGACGATCTCGTCCAGGCCGAATTTGAAGGGATCCGTGGTCTCCCCTGGCGCCAGCTCCGAAACTCGCAATTCGTTGACGCCCTCCATACCCATGCACTGCACAAAGGCCGTCTTCAGATTTCGGAGCTTCCAGTGGCCGACCTCGATGGTCCGCAGATCCTCTATGTAGTAGCCCTTGTGGATCGGGACGCTCTGCTGGTCCATCCAGTAGTCGTAGGCGAACTTCTTGGCGCTCATTCCTTCCAAGTGGCGGGGCTCCGGCACTGCCGTTTGCGTCATGGTCGATGGTCCTCCTGGTTGTGTTGTTTGGCGCTGGCCGGCGCCACCAAGTTTGGCCTTAGTAGCCTGTTTCATTAATACGGTGACGAAGCTGGTTTTGTCACCCTGAGGAACG
>CAZPYZ010000439.1:0-4319 GCA_964590215.1 uncultured Dehalococcoidia bacterium
GCGCCGGATCACGTCCCCGGCCACCGTTTCGTCGGCATCCATGGAGATGTAACACTGACGCAAAAAGTACTCGCTGGGCCGGCGCGCCAGTTCGGCGTCCGCGTACTTCTCAGACTGTTCGTCCAGCCTGTAGAGGAACCAGGAGAGCCAGCCGCAGTTGGCCTCAAGGAACGCTACCTTCAAGCGCGGGTGGCGCTCAAAGACCCCGCTCAACAGCATGCCCGCCATCACGCCCATGGTCTGGAATGGAAAAGTGATGGCATGGCTCACTACCCGGGGCGCTGGGTGATGCAAATAGCGGCGGGAGACCTCCTCCCTCGACGTCGCGTTGGAGCTGCCGTGAATGCCGACGGCGGTGTTCAGTGACTCCAGGGCGTCCCAGAGGGGTTCGACCTCCGGGTCGTACAGCATCCTGCCGGCGATGGGTTCCGGGTAGAGGCACACGCCCACGAAGCGGAGGTCCTTGACCGCGCGCTGCGCCTCCTCCACGGCGAAAGAGATGTCGTGGAGAGGGACGAGGGCTACGCCTTTCAACCGAGTCGGGTCAGCTTTGCAGAAGTCCGCCAGCCAGTTGTTGTAGGCGCGGCAGAGGGCGGAGCGGAACTCAGGGTCGAGATCGTCTGTCGCCACGCAGAGGACTCCTGCCGCACTGCGATACAGGGGGGCGACGTCGACGCCCTCGAGATCCATGGCCTGCAGCGTTGAGGCGGCGTCAAATCCGCGCTCGAAGCTCTCCACCTGTTGGGCGGTGCCCTCCTTCTTCTGCCAGAGTCGGGAGTTGGCATGTTTGAACTCAGGCCAGTCGATCCAGTACGGCGTGGGCTTGCCCTCAACCGCCCAGGTGTTCTGGCCGCTGACCACGCTGGCTTCCCGCCGTGGGGCCCGCGCCTGGAAGCGCTCGTCCAGGTATCGTTCGAACAGATCAGCTGGTTCGATGAGGTGGAGATCGCTATCGATAATGCGGAACCCCTGCTTCGCCATGCTCGTCTCCAGATCCTCGTTTCCTCAGGCTCTCCCGACCATTTCCCGGCGCACTCCGAGGCTCGATCACCAGGGATTGTACCTGATCTTAGTGCCTGGGCCGCAGCCTGTTGGGCGGGATGAGTTCCCACCGGCCTCCAGGAGGAAACCAGCGCACAAACACATGGGCATAGCCATGGGCGGCGAGGTGGCGAACCCGGATGGTGTGCCATCCCTCCGTCAGGTTGATGTCGCCTTCTTTGGGCACGTTGTGCTGGGTGACCATGACGATGGGCTGGCCATCTATTTCCAAGGATGCTTCACTGATCGCTTCCACGGAAAAACGGTAGAGGCCGGTGGTAGGGGCGTGAATGGTGCCAATCCATTCAACTGAGTAGGGCAACGGCAGCGGAAGGACATGGTAGTACGCAGCCGGGCCGGGCTCTATGCGCTGTAAGGCGGGGGTCCCTTGCCAGCTCCGGCCCTGGTGGTACGTGACGGTAAGGCCGGTGGGAAGAACATTTCCATGAAACTGGCGGTGAGCAGGCACCGGTTGCCAGCCACCACCCGGCGGCTGCCACCAAAGACTGGCTTCGCCTGGACCTTGGATCTCCACGGAATGAAGACCCTGAGTGAGCACAATGTCTATCGGCGAATCCCCGCCGTTTCCCATGGGACGCCCGTCCATGGTCCACCGCAGTTCTCTTGGTCCGTCGAGCCCCAGCTTGTATGGGCCGTAGGCAGGGGCGTGGAGACTGCCTGCGCCCGCCCTCAGCCCCCAGGCCTCACGGATCGCGCTGGCGGTAAGGGAGCAGACGAAAAGGACTGGAGGCGCGGCTGAGCTGCGACGCACCTCCCGGCAGGAGGCCGTCGGGTAATAGGTTCGAACCTGTAGGTAGACGGCCTCTTCCTCCGGGGCCATAGTGATGGTAGTGCTCCGATCTTCACTTAGGGGCAAGTGCACGCTCGGTTCCAGGATCGTGTAGGACCGGTTGCTGAAAAACCCCACGGTGGGGTGCCCCTGGTAGAAGACGGACACGAGAGTCGCGTCCCCAGGACCCGCCTTGGCCAACTCCTGCCCGATGACCGTCGCTCCCATGGAGAAGGCATTCCAGACCGCGGGGTCAGAGGCCTGCAGCCGGAAGTACGAGTAGAGGTTCAAGCTGGCGATGACGAAGAGCGCTGCGCCCATAAGCCAGCGGGCCGGCTTCTGACCCCAGGGCCTCACCCACAGTCGACGCAACGTGTCCATTCCCAGTGCGGCCAGAAGCAAAGCAGGGGGCAGAGCCCCGATGGCCCGCAATCCCTGGGGCGCCTCGAAAGGAAGGGAGAAGACCCCCGGTAGGACCATCAGGAAGAGCCAGGCGGGAAGGAGGGGGGCTGCGGGGCCTCCACCCGACCGCAGGGCACTGACCAAGCCCAGCAACATGAGCACGCCCGTACCCCAGTCCAGCATGGGTGCTCCGGGCAGGTTGTGCCGCCCGTTCTGGTCGCCCTCCAGGTGGAACATGACCAGGTGTTTTCGCAGGCTCTCCCGGATGGCCGGCAGCGCCTCCATGGGCGTGGCATTCCGAAACACCGAGACGACTTCGGCCCGGCTGAACACTACTTGCGGGCGGACAGCCGCGTCCGTGAACACGGGGGCCGCGACGAGCAGGAAACCCCCAAGGGTCAACGCAAGTCCGGGAGCACGGGCCGTCAGCCGTGAGACGCCTGCCAGACCGAGAGCCGTCCGGTTCTGAGGCAGTGAGGATTCGGCCGACGGTTGTGACGGATAGGACGGCCGCGTGGCTCCCATAACTAGACCTACCACCAACAGGGGCAGGAAAAAGATCGTTGCGCCGTAGAACCAGAGGGATGCTCCCAACACCAACCCCAGGCCCGCGTAGGCTGCCGGATGGCCACCCTGGAGAGCTTTCAAGAGGAGAGCGGCAGCGGCCATGGTCAGCAGCGGGGTGGTCTCACCCTGCATGCCGATCCGGCTGAAGTTGATATCCCACCGAGCTACCGCGAACAGAAGGGCAGCGACGAGGCCCGCCCACCGTCCCCACAGTGCAGCCGCTACGTAATAGGCCAGCGCCACCGTTACTGCACCCATTAGGGCGGGGACCACCCGGACTGCGGCCACGGTAATGCCCAGAAGCGCCTCCGCTCCGGCAACGAGGTAGATGAAGGCTGCGGGAGACGTGGTCCCGTGGGAGTACATGGGCCGGAAATCCGGGTCCTGCAGCATCCGGCGGGCTTCCAGGCCGATGGCGGCCTCGTCATACCAGAGACCTGCCGGCAGTTCCTCTATGCCCGCCAAGCGCACAGTCGCCGCGAATAGGACGACAGGGAAAAGCCAGCGCCCGCTCTGCGCCCATGCCGCGGGCGTGGCGGTCTGCGGATGACGGACCGCGGCACCGCGGAAGAGCCGCAGCGCAAAGAGCAGCCAGGCCAGACCGGCACCCGAGGCCAACACCTGAGCTGGTAGCTTCAAAGGGGCCAAGACTGCCGCGACGGCCAGGGCGCCCAGGGTCAGGGCGGCAACGAGGGCGGCGCTGCTCTTCCACCGCCAGGCGAGTAAACGGAGCGGGGCTACCGGGAAGGAGTCCGTTGTCGGGATAGGCCCAAGGGCCCGCCAGAAGGCAGCCAGTCCCACCACGCTGAAGATGACGCCATCGAGGGTAGGAAGCCGGAGGTGGAAGTGAAGGACTCCGGCACCCAGCAGAGCCGCTCCCAGTGCGCCCCACCATGCGGCTCGGGCTTCGCCTAGGAGAGAATAGCCAGCCGTGCCTCGAGCCGAGCGTTTACCCCAGAGCATCGTGGAACGTGAGGTCCGGCGGGAGGCGCGCCGTCGCCGGACTCAGGACAGGTTGGGGCTCAACCAACGCCCCGTTTACTCCAGCGGCGGTAGGCGCATCACGCGGGCGTTGACTGAGTCGGAGACGAACACTCTGCCCTGGCTGTCCACTACGAGGGCTGCTGGGAGGTTGAAGGAGGAGAGGTCGCTCCCGATCCGCCCGTACGCGCCAAGTAGTTCGCCGCTCGGCGAGTACTTCAAAATCTTGTGAGCCTCAGGATCGGTGAGGAGGACATTTCCGGAGCCGTCGACAGCCAAATACGGTTTGTTGACTACGCTCTGGCCGGCCCAGCCCGCGACGGTGAACTCACCCAGGTACCGGAACTCCCGGTCGAACCGCTGAACCCGCCGATTCCAGGTATCGGCCACCAGGAACTCCCCTGCGGCCGTCGCGACGATGCCCACTGGTTCCTGCAGCTGACCTGGTCCTCGTCCCGCGGTGCCGTAGGCTGCGAGGAACTCTCCGTTGGGGGTGAACTTTTGGATGCGCTTGTTGCCCGTGTCGGTCACAAGGACG
>CAZPYZ010000440.1:0-4316 GCA_964590215.1 uncultured Dehalococcoidia bacterium
GGGAATCCCTGTACCAACACGTCCGAGTCGTGTTCCACGTGCCCGAAGGGCCCCCGTCCCAGGCGCAGCCCCGGAACGGGCGTAGCGTCTTATCTGCGGACACGTGATGCGTGATGTGTGATGCGCAATGCGTAAAAGCAGAGATGGTCACGTATCACGTATGAGTCGTGACGTTTCGCCGGTGACCGTTGCCGTGGCAGGGATCATTTCTTCGCGGTCTGTGGGCGCAGCGGTCGCCGGCAGCCAGAGGGCGAAGGTACTGCCCGAGCCGAGAGCGCTTTTCACCTCGATATGTCCTCGGTGTTCCTCCGCAATCCAGCGCGCGATGGCGAGACCTAGCCCTGCTCCCCCGGAAGGACGCCCCGGGTCCCCTCGGTAGAATCGCTCAAAGATGCGGGACTGGTCCTCTTGGGAGATTCCTGGACCGGTGTCAGCGACGTAGAGAGCCACCTGGCGAGCACGGTCGCTCCCACTCACAGGCAGAAGTGCCTGGCCTCCATTAGTCACCCGTGCACCGATGGAAACCTGGCCGCCCTCGGGTGTGTACTTGAGGGCGTTATCGAGCAGGATAAGGAGGAGCTGTTTCAGCCGGTCCCCATCCCCCAATACCCAGACCTCGCTGGCCGGTTCCTCCAGGCGCAGCTCGACGCCCTGCCGCAAGAAGCGGGCCGCCCTGAATGCGTCACGTACCAGCGGCGCCACTTCCACCGGAGCCAGGGGGAGGTGTTGCCCTGAGTCCGCCTGCGCGAGCAAGAGCAGGTCGGCCACCAGCCGGCTGAGGCGTTCGGTCTCCACTGCCAGGTCGGCGAGGATTTGCTCCCGCTCATCGGCACTCGCTGGCGTGGTGCGCAGGAGATCGAGATTGCCCCGCAGCGTGGTGAGGGGAGTGCGCAGCTCGTGGCTCGCATCCGCCACAAAGCGGCGCTCGGCGGCGAGGGCCGCCTCCAACTGCTTGTAGGCGGTCTGCAGCTGGGCGAGCATGCGGTTGAACTCCTCGGCGAGCCGTCCGACCTCGTCCCGACGGCCGCTCTGTGAGAGAGGCACCCTCCGACCAAAATCCCGCGCGAGCCCGATAGCATGGGCGGCGGTGGCAAGATCATGGATGGGCTGCAAGGCCGCCCGCGCCAGCAGCCAGCCCATGACTACCGCAGCGAGAATGCCGAGGGCGCCAACGGTGAGCAGGGTATTCCGCAAGACGGCCAGGTTGGTCTGAAGAGGGGCAAGCGGGCGGGCGACCTGCACCATCCCGACAGGCGGCCCGTCCCCGACCCGCAGCGGTGCCGTCAGCATGCGCAGCGGCTGTCCATCCACACTGGTCTCTTCGATCCAGGAGGCTCCTCCCAGCGCCCTCCGCAGGGTTTCGGATCCCCCTGGAAGGCTGTCGCTTTCCAGGCTCAGGGAGCGCCCTCCCGATTCGCCGTCCCGCATGGTGATCTGAATGAAAAACTCCGGCGCGGAAAACTTGCTCGGATTCGGGAAGGTCACCCCGCGCGGCCGCCGCACCCGAGGGTCGAACCAGACCTCGGCGTTGTCGTTGAACCAGCGCGCCTGCTCGTGCAGGGACGCGTCCAAACTGCCCAACAAGGCCTCGCGCTGGGTGAGGTACGCCACCGTGGCAAACCCCCACAGAGCCAGCAGCAGCACCAACCCGTTCAGGAGGGTAAGCCGCAGCCTCAGGCTCATGGGATCGGAACTCCAAGATCCAAGACCCGAGGCCCAGGGCGCGCGGGCCGAGGGGACTTTGGACTTTGGACGTTGGACCTTGGACTCACGGCCCTTCCCGCAGCACGTACCCCGCCGATCGGACCGTGTGGATCAGGCGCGGTCCGCAGGACTCCAATTCTCGGCGCAGCTGCCCCACCGTGACCTCGATGACGTTGGAGTCGCCGAGATAGTTCGGATCGTAGTCCCACACCTCCTCGAAGATCTCCCGTCTGCTGAGGACCCGTTCCGGATTGCGCATGAAATAGGTGAGCAGCTCGAACTCCTTGGGGCGCAACTCCAGCGGATGCCCCCCACGTTTCGCCTCTCTGGTGTCTTGATTCACCTCCAGGTCTTGGTAGGCCAGCACACCCTGACGGCGGTGGATGGCGTTGACCTGCAGCCGGCGCAGGAGGGCGCGTACCCGGGCCAGGAACTCTTCGATGGCGAAGGGCTTGACGAGGTAATCGTCGGCGCCGGCGTCAAGCCCCCGCACGCGGTCCCCCACAGCATCCAGGGCGGTGAGCATCAAGATCGGAACCCCACCACGGGCGCGCAGGCGGCGGGCCACCTCCAGGCCGTCCAGCCCCGGGAGCATGACGTCGAGGACCACCGCATCGGGGGCCGCGGCCTCAGCCGCCGCGAGGGCCGCGTTTCCATCGAGAGCGACGTCCACACGATAGCCGGCCTTGAACAGGGCACGCTCCAAAAGATTGGCGATGCGCCTGTCGTCTTCGACGACCAGGACCCGGGGGGGATCCACCATATCGCTTTCAGGATAGCGATGCGCTGTGTTCATTGCGCCGCCGTCCGTCATTGCGAGAAGCGGTGGGGAGGACCAACCCGGCGGGGGCAGAGCCTGTCCTGAGCGAAGCCGAAGGAAAGCAATCCGGGTGGGGGGGAAGCATCGGGAATAGCCCTCCACCCCATCGCCCAGGTGACAAGGCGCTTTGCGCTGCTTCGGCCGCGAACCTCGGTGACCAACGGTAGGTCGCGTCCGGCCTCCCAATGACGGCCTGGCCGAAGTGCCTGAGGTCGTTGAGAACCGTAAACGGGGCGTTTCCCGGTTGCTGAGGACAGCGGGCGTGGCAACCTGGGCAGGGGGAGGAGCCCATGGACTGGGCCCTTCCAACCCTGCCCAGGTGATAAGGCGGCTTGCGCTGCTTCGCCGGCACCCGTGCCTGCGGGCCAGGCCACAGAAGACCGGCTCGCGACGAGGTTACGCCCCAGGGCCCTGGCCACCAGTTCCGCGCCTCGGACCAGGCCGGCCCTCGCCGCGTTGCGGCATCACCACCGTCATGTGCTGGTCGATGTGCTCCGCCGCCCGCTGCTTCGCTTGGGCGGCCTGGTCAGCCGGGATGCGCCCGGCGGCGACCGCATCGTCGATCCGCTTGTTGGCCGCGGCCTTGAGCGCTGCGGCCACGTCGGCCGGGTTCTTTCCGTGGGCCTGCGCCACCTGCGAGAGGGACTTGCCGGGAAGCTCCTGCCATAGCTGTTCGACGGTGATCCCGATCGCCTGCGCCGCCACCGACATGTCCATGCCGCGCCCGAAGCCAGGCCCGCCTCGATGGCCGGGGCCTCCCCTGTGCTCAGGGATGCCAAGTTCGGCACGCGCCTCGGTCATGGCCTGTTGCAGCCGCTCCACCGTAACGCCAAGCTTCTCAGCGACCTTCCGTAGGAACCCCTGATGGTCAGGCCCGGCCTCGACGATGGCGCCTGGAAGCACCGGCATCCTGGCGGCCGTATCCCTTGGGGCCTGGCTCGCAAAGGCCAGGGTGAGGGTGGACGCCGCGATAGCAAGGGTGACCCCACTCGCCACCAGCGCCCTCTTGACCGAAAGAAACGCCATATTTACCTCCTGTTGTTTTCTTGGCTAGCCTTCTCAAGAGTAACCAGGGCCGGTGTCGCTGAGAGTAGTTGGAGCTGAAATCTCGCTAAAAAGGGAAACAGGCTCGTATAATGCGCCCAGTTTCTTCGGGCAGGAGGGACCCATGACGAACCGGCACTCGCACGGCGGCCAAGAGCATTCGCATAACCCCACAGCGGAGGGCTTCCAGGAGCCGGACCACTTCCACGAGCCCGAGGGGGAGGAAGAGCGGGCGGGCTATCGCAGCTGGCAGACCCCCAGGACGCCCTACGACGTGTTCATGGAGGAGGAGGGGCTCCCCGTCCATCGCGGCATCGGTATCCGAGACCTGCGAGAGCTGCCCCTGGCGCCCTGGGAGCGTATGGGGGGCCGCGGCCACTTCATTCAGTTGGACGGGACCGAAGGCCGGCAGGGGATGTACGTCGTCGAGGTGCCGCCGGCTGGGGCGTTGAACGCCGAGCGGCATATGTACGAAGAGGTGTTCTGGGTGGTCGAAGGCCGGGGCAGCACTGAAGTCTGGCTTGAAGGCGGCAAGAAGCAGTCCTTTGAATGGGCCGCGGGCACCCTCTTCGCGATCCCGGTCAACGTGTGGCACCGGTTGGTGAACGCGAGCTCGAGCCCGGCGCTGCTCCTGGCCCGGACCACCGCGCCGCCCGCGATCAACCTCTACCGCAACCGGGGGTTCATCTTCGACAACCCCTTCGAGTACACCGACCGCTATAATGCCAGCGACGACTACTTCAAGCCG
>CAZPYZ010000441.1:0-4297 GCA_964590215.1 uncultured Dehalococcoidia bacterium
CCGTGGCGGGCCTGCTGATGGTCGGCACCATTGGTGGCATCATCCTGGCCACCTATCTGAACAACGGGGGCGGCGCCTGGGACAACGCCAAGAAGTTCATCGAGGCAGGCAACCTGAAAGATGCTGAAGGTGTGGTACAGGGGAAGGGGACCCCGACCCACGCCGCCGCCGTCGTCGGCGACACTGTAGGCGATCCGTTCAAGGACACCGCGGGGCCTTCGCTCCACGTCCTGGTCAAACTCCTGAGCACCATCACGCTGGTGCTGGCCCCGTTGTTTATCTAGGTAGGAGTGCGGCCGGAGACGGCTCACTCACTCCGGGAGGCGGACTGTTCGATGGCATGAAGCTGGGCGATGGCTGACTCTCCCCTGCCGGTAGCGAGGGTCGGAGTCGTACCTGGTTTCCGGCCCTGCTCGTAGCGCCCGCTGGAAAGGCCCTGCCACGTCCTTTCGAGGCTCTGAACGAACCTTAGAGCCCGTGACGGAGGCGTCACCCTACCGCTGGGTGGTGTTTGGGGCGGCCAGCGCGGTCCAACTGGCGCGGCTGCCAGCGTCGATCACCTTCGGACTACTGCTCCCCGGCATAACGGCGTCCCTTGCATTGTCTCCGTCGCAGCAGGGACTACTGGGTGGGGCCGTGGCGGGCGCGAACGCGCTGCTGGCCGTGCCGGCCGCGTGGCTCTTCTCCCGGTGGAACCTTCGCGGGCTGTTCGGCGCCTCCACGGCAGCTTCGGTACTCCTCACGGTCTTGCAAGGCCTGGCCCCCTCCTTCTTGTCGCTCCTGGCTGCACGGCTCCTCGCCGGCCTTGCCTTCGTCGGGATGACGTCCTCTCGGACGCTGCTGGTGCGGCAGTGGTTCCCCGTTCACGAGGTGGTCTTCGCCAACGGAGTCCAGATCGGCCTCATCGGCCTGGTAGAGGCGCTCAGTCTGGCCGTCACGCCGGGTCTTTTGACGGGGCTCGGCGGTTGGCGCAACGTGTACTTCCTGTTCGCCGGGATCCTGCTGCTGGTTCTGCTGCCCGGGCTGGTCATCGTACGAGAGGGCCCGGATTGTACCGCGCAAAGGGGCGGTATCGCCCCCGGCGCTTCGCTGCTCAGGGTGCTGTGGGGCCGGAAAGTCGTATGGCTCCTGGTCCTGGCGCAGTTGGGCATCCCGGCCGCCTGGGGAGCGTACGCCACCTTTTGGCCGGGGTTTGTGGGAGGGCGCTTCTCGGTACCACTGGAGTTGGCGGGCCCTCTCTTCGCGCTCACCTCATTGGGCAGCGTCCCGGTGGCGATCGGGTTTGGCTGGGTCTGTTCCCGGCGGCCCTGGGCCAGACGCCCGCTGCTCGTGGGCTGCGCCCTGGTGTTCACCGTTGGGTCCGTAATGATGCTGATGTCCGGGAATGTCGCGCTGCTTGCGGCCGGTTGCTTATTCCAGGGCATTGGCTGGGGATTCTCCCCCCTACTCACCTCGATCCCGTACGAGATGCCGGACCTTGAACCAAGGGAGCTGGTGGTCGCGACTTCACTGCTCAGGTCCGCCAGCAGCGGCGGGGCGCTGCTCGGCCCGGTCGTGACGGGAGCGCTGATCCAAGGGTCGGGCGACCCGGCCCTGGCCCTGGGCTGCGTTGGGTTGCTCGCGCTGCTGGCAGGGCTGGCGGCACTGCCGGCCCCCGTGGCCCCGGCTTTCGGAAGTCGCATTACTCCAGCCGCTGGTCATGGGGTTCATCGGGAGGCGAGCAGCTGATGAACCAGCCCGCTGGCTGGTGGTCGATCCGGAGGCCCTGGGACGGGAAGAGGCCCTTCCGCTGTCTACGCGCTGACCCCCACCCCCTCGAACACCGGGATCACCTTCTCCCCGAACAGGCGGATGTTCTTCAGCGCAAGCTCTTGAGGCAACCCGCCGAAGAAGACGGTCCCCGAGACCACGGTGAGCCCCAAGGTTTCTCGCCATCGGTGGATGGTATCGATAACCCGCGCAGGGTCGCCGGCGATGACCCGGCCTCGTTCGATCTCCTCCTCGGGGTCGATCCTCCTGGCAACGGTTCGGCCGGTGTTCTGCTCCTCCGACACTCGCCAATAGTTCTGGAGATAGGGCGCCGCCTCATCCACCGCCTTCCGGTACGAATCCGAGACGTAGACGTGGAACTTCCCCAGCACCTCCCTGGTGCTGGGATCGTGTCCGGCCTGCTCCAGCGATTCCCGGTAGTTGCCTATGTTCACCCGCAGCGGCTCAGTGTCGTTCAGCGACGGAAGGGTCAGCAGGTGGGCGCCGTTCTGGCCCGCCCAGCGATAGGTGTCGTCGCTGCGGGAGGCCGCGACCCAGAAAGGTGGGTGTGGTTGCTGAACTGGCCTCGGCAGCACCCTGACGCCCTCGTACTGGTAGACCTTCCCGCAGAAGTCCACCGCTTCCTGGGACCAGGCTTGGCGGACGATCTCGAACCCCTCTCGCAGTTTGGCAGTGCTCTCCTCGTAGCCGATGCCCACGTGCTCCAGTTCCGTGACGGTCCCACGCCCCAGGCCGAAATCTAGCCTCCCGCCGGAGATGACGTCCACCATGGCGTAGGACTCCGCCACCTGCAGCGGGTTGTGGAAGGGCATGACGACGATGGCGATCCCGAGGCGGATGCGTGAGGTCCAGCTCGCGACAGCCGCCAGGAACGTGGCAGGATCAGGAAGAGTTCCCCCGTATTCGTGGAAGTGATGCTCCGTCACCCACACCTGGTCGAACCCGACCTGCTCCAGCAACTGCATCTGCTCGAACATGTGCCGGTAAAACTCCGGGACCGGACCGTCCAGCTCCGGAATGTAGGTGGGCAGGTAATGGGCGGCGAACTTCACGGGGGCCTCTCTTAAATGTCGTCGGGCGGGCGCGTGTCCCGCCGGCGATCGGCAGTATCGCCTTTTTGGAGCTTGGGAGCAATTCCACCGGAGAAGCGACAATTCCCCACCTGGTGGGGTAGGCTTTCAGCCTGCCTGAGGCTGCGCAGGCTGGAAAACCTGCGTCACCGAATCGGTGCACCAGTGGACACCTGGCTGGTCCTTACAGGTGGTGGATCAAGGGCCCCTCATTCCCCACCTGGCCGTCGGTTCCCGCATGATGTAGGGGCAGACCTGCGTGTCTGCCCTCCGTACACACAGGTGCGCCCCTATCCGATCGAGGGCGGATGATGGAGCCTGCCTGTCCTTGCGGCCGCGGGAGTCACCCAGTTTGGTGGATCGATTGTCGCGCTTATGGCCTTTCGCAACCCCGTGTGCGGGACCCTCGTTCGTAGTGCACGCTTTAGCGCGTCGGTGGTGGGCAGGGCCCCGACCACCCCATCGCGCTGAAGCACGTACGACCAACCCTTCTTGTCGGGCTAGGAGTGCGGCCGGAAAGCCGCACTCAGTCGAGGGAGGCGGGGCAAACCACCGCAGCGTGAACCTGGGGTCTGGGGCGCAGCCCCGGTGTCACCGGCTTTCGGGCCGTGCTTCTGGTTTCGCGCGCCTGGGCGGTTTCCCCATCAAACTGCCGCATCGCAGTACCGGCGCCGTCGGCGCTGTCAGCGGTTGCGGCCGGCCGCGTGCGGTACACTGCGAGAGAGTGACACGGGAGGTGACGGGGATGGCGCAGCGCCGAGTCCAATTCAAGGCTGAGGACATATGGGACAGCCCAGACGACGGTAACCGCTACGAGGTTATCGATGGAGAACTGTACGTGAGCCCACCGCCCAATCGCTGGCATCAGCGAGTGCTCAGCCGGCTGCACACGATCATCAGCCCTGGGGTCGTTCGGGACAATCTGGGGGAGATGTATTTCGCGCCCATCGGCGTCGTGCTGGGCGAGCCTGACGGGGTCGAACCGGATATGGTGTTCGTGCGCCGAGAGCGCGCCGCGATCCTCAGCGACCGCGGCATCGAAGGGACGCCGGACCTGGTGGTGGAAGTGCTCTCACCCAGCACGCGGTCCCGTGACCGGGGGCTGAAAATGCGGCGGTACCAGGCCGCCGGCGTTCCCCACTACTGGCTGGTCGACTACGAAGGTCCGGCCCTGGAGGCCTACCGGCTCGGCGAGGAGGGCTATGAGCTAGCGGGGCGATACGGACCGGGCGACGTCATGCGGTCGGAGCTGTTCCCCGGCCTCGATATTCGCCTCGACGAGGTCTTCTCCTAAGGCACGTCTAGCGTCCAGCATCACCTTCATGCCCCCAGCAGCCCCTTGTGCTTGAGCGCCCGCTCCAGCGCCGGCCGCATCTTCATGTCGCGGAACTCAGCGATCGCGGAGTCCAGGTGATCCAGCGCTTCGGGACTGGCGTGCTGGCCCGGCATACTGGCGA
>CAZPYZ010000442.1:0-4290 GCA_964590215.1 uncultured Dehalococcoidia bacterium
GATCTTGGCGGCGTGCCACACGGGGCCTTCTGGAAACCCCTGAGCGATGGGTATTGCGGCGAAGAGGGAGGTATCGCTGGCGCGCCCGGCGATAATCACCTCAGCTCCCTGCTCCAACGCTGCGTTGATGGGCTCGGGCCCCATCATCCCCACGATGTGGGCGCTGCCGTCGATCACTTCCTCGGTCAGCAACGGCGCAGGGTGGAGGGGCCGGATGCGCTGCGCCCGGAGCTTATCTTTGAGGTACCCCTTGTCCTGTTCGGATCGAATGACCCCCAGCCGGAAGTGGAGGTCCTCTTCGCGGGCGATCTCGTCCACGACCCCCACGGCCCACGCCAGGTTGAGGTCGCCGCCTCCGGTACCGGCCGAACCGACAATGAGTGGGACCCCGGCCTGGCGAGCGGCCAGCAGCATGAGCCGCAGGTCGCGCTTGATAGCGGCACGGGAGAACTGACACCTACCTGTGGCCAGATAGTCAGGGCCGGGATCCGTGGAGCCGGCGTCGCAGGCAATAAAGTCGGGCCGCCATCCCATTGCCGTCTGGAGCGACTGCTCAGAAAACCCGGAGCCGAGCATTCCCGTGGGTGCAAGGGCGCGGATCTCATCCATAGCTGTTCTCCCCTTCGCCTCCTGCCCGCTGCCAGCCACACGGCCATGCGGCTCTAAGGGAGGTGTCGGCGGTTCGTATCCTAGCACTGCACCTTCATCCCCGTCAGTAACCCACCTCTCACCGACTCGAAAATCCCCTCCCCCTCTGGGAGAGGGTTAGGCGCTTGCCCATGCCGTATCGACAAAACGTTGTCGCTGTTGGCGCAAGCGCCTAGACAAGGGCGGGCGGGCGATCCCCCCGTCCCACCTGTACGAGTTCAGACTTCAGGGTGTTTGGCTCCGAGTTAACCGGTTTCAGGGTGCGGCCTTCCGGGCTCAGGGGGGACTGGGGCGGAACCCAGACCTTTGAACCTGGAACTGGGAACAGTTACTCCCACGTGGCCGTAGTTGCCCCTCCAAAGCTGCCGTTGATAGAATGGCGGGGTCCCCATGACTGTTGAACATCGCGCGGCCGCGGCAGACCAGGCGGCCATACGCGAAGCCTTCGGGCGCATCATCCCCGCTATCGGCGACGACCCCACCCGCGAAGGCCTGGAGGGGACTCCCGAGCGGGTTGCCGCCCTCTACGCCGAATTGTTCCAAGGCCTCTGGCAGGACCCGTTATCGGAACTGAACGGCGGCTTCGACGAGGGGCACCAGGAGATGGTGGTCCTCAAGGGCGTCCCCTTCTATTCCATGTGCGAGCACCACTTCCTCCCCTTCTACGGCGTCGCCCACCTTGGCTACATTCCCAAGGGACGCATCGTCGGTGTCAGCAAGCTAAGCCGCGTTGTCGAGATCCTCTCCCGGAGACCTCAGATCCAGGAGCGCCTGACCAGCCAGATCGCGGACACCCTGGAGGAAGGGCTGCGGCCGATGGGAGTTGGCGTGGTCATCAAGGCCGAGCACCTCTGCATGATGATGCGGGAGGGCCGCACCGAGGGAAGCCACGTCGTCACTTCCGCCATGCGGGGCGGTTTCCGCACCAACGCCAAGACCCGCTCCGAGTTCCTCGCTTTCGCCGGGGGGAGATCGTGACCCAACCCGGGGCGGGAAAGGTGCTCCCTGGCCCCGCCGGCAAAGGAGCAACAGCAGGGAACCAGGACGGTGCTCAGGCGTCGGAGCCCTTTACCGTCGTCTCTGAGAGCTTCGAAGCGGTGCACCAGGCGTGGCTGCAGATCCTCCCATCCAGCGCAACCAACACCATTTTCGTCACGCCCCAGTGGCAGCAGTTGTGGTGGCGTCACTTTGGTGGCGAGCGAGATCTGGAGATCCTCTCTATCCGGGACACCGCCGGGGCCCTGATGGCGATTGCGCCCCTTCGCTTGGGTGGCCGCAAAATGGCCCTGGTCGGCAACACCGACGTCTGCGATTACTCCGACTTTATTGTTTCTGAAGCCAATGCCCCTCAAGCCCTTCCGGTTCTCCTGAGCTATCTCTCCAGCGACTGCTGGGACCGCCTCGTGCTCCACAGCCTGCCGGCGGATTCCCCCACCCTCGCGCTTATGCCCGAGCTGGCCAGGGAGCGCGGCTGGAGCGTGGTCGCCACTCAAGAGAACGTGTGTCCCCGGGCCGAGCTGCCGGTCGATTGGGATACCTATCTTGGTACCCTGAACAAGAAGGACCGCCACGAACTGCGCCGCAAGTTTCGCCGTTTGGAGGCCGCAGGCGACGTCCGGTATTACCGAAGCGCCGACTCCGACCGGGACATGGAGGACTTCATACGGCTCCACACCGCCAGCCGGGAGGATAAAGCCGTGTTCATGACTCCCAAGATGGAGGCTTTCTTTCGGGAAGCCGTCCGTCTGCCCTACACTGGCCTGTACTTCCTGGAAGTCGACGGCGTTCGTGCCGCTTCCATCATATGCTTTGACTACAATGAGAGCCGTCTCCTCTATAACAGCGGTTACGACCCTCGCTTCAGCTCCCTGAGCGCCGGCCTGCTGCTGAAGGCCTGGGCGCTCCGCGAGGCCATTGAGCGGGGGATGAAGTGCTTCGACTTCCTCCGAGGCGATGAGCCCTACAAGTATGACCTCGGCGGGACAGACTACCCGATCTATCAGCTGGTGGTGGGTCGTGATCCCAAATCCCCGTAGCGCGGGGGCTTGTCCCCCGCCCCCAGCCCCCGCAGATCACCAGGGCTTGCCCTACCGCCGAAACCAGCGTAGCGCGGGGGCTTGTCCCCCGCCCCCAGCCCCCGCAGGCCAACAAGGTCTCTCCTACGCCCATTGGGCAACCCCGCCGAGGTTGTCGTGCGGCTAGCCGTCATTAGCGTCCACACTTGCCCCCTGGAAACCCCTGGTACCAGGGAGGCCGGGGGTATGAACGTCTATGTCGCCAGGGTGTCCCAGCAGCTGGCGGAGCGGGGTATTGCGGTCGATGTGTTCACCCGCTGGCATGAGCCCGGCGCCGCTGAGGTGGTGCAGCTGGCGCCAAACCTGCGTGTGGTCCACCTCGAGGCCGGCGGCCAGGCTCCCCGGCCCAAAGAGGAAGTCCCGCCGCTCCTTCGGGAGTTCTTGCAACACTTCGTCCAGTTCAAGGAGCGCAATGGAGTCGAGTATGACCTCCTGCACTCCCATTACTGGCTGTCGGGATGGGTTGCCGCCCGCTTGAGTCGCCGCTGGCGCGTCCCCCACGTCACCATGTTCCACACCCTGGGCGCCGTTAAGAACCAGGCCCGGGTGGGAGAGCATGAAACGCCGCTCCGTGTGCGGACCGAGGGCCGGGTGGTGCGCCAAGCAGACGCAGTGGTGGTAGCTTCCCAGGAGGAGCACCACCGGCTCCTGCAGCACTACCCCGCGGCGCGGGGAAAGGTTCGGACCATCCCCTGTGGCGTCGACCTCGACCTGTTTCAGCCACTGAGCCAGGCCGAGGCTCGGGCACACCTTGGCCTCAATGGCGAGCGGATCCTCCTCTTCGTGGGCCGCCCGGATCCCCTCAAGGGCCTTGAGATCCTCCTGTCGGCGGCGAACCTCCTGGAAGACCCTGAAGGGGTGCGTGTCCTCGTCATCGGCGGCGAAGCAACGGTGCCCGCTCCCCTGCCCCCAGATGGAGCGGCGGTGCCCTCGCCTGCGGGCATCCTGGCGCCGGGCCCCGGCGGCGAGTTCCTTGACGGGGGGCGGACGCTGCCGGTGACCCTCCAGGAAACCCCTTGGGTTTCACCGGCCGGAGATCAGGAAGCCCACCCACGAGACGTGGCTAAGGTCGCGTCTCCACCCGAGGTCTCCTTCCTTGGCAGGGTATCCCACCAGATGTTGCCCTACTACTACAGCGCCGCAGACGTGTGCGTCATACCCTCTTACTATGAAAGCTTCGGGATGGTGGCGCTGGAGGCGATGGCTTGTGGAGTGCCGGTGGTGGCGGCCCGAGTAGGCGGGTTGCAAAGCACCGTCAGGGATGGCGAGACCGGCTACCTCATCCCATGGCACTGTCCCGAGCCCTTTGCCGAACGGCTGGAACTCCTCCTGGGCAACGAGACCCTGCGTTCCCGCCTGGGCAAGGCCTCCCGCATCGTGGCCGAGTCCTACCGTTGGTCCGGCGTCGCCGATCAGTTGATGGAGCTATATGATGAAGTACGGAAGTAAGGGCCCGCCCTTCCCTCACTTCCTGAATTCCTAATTTCCTCACTTCCTAACGGAGTCACACATGGCGGATCAAGACGAACAGCCCGGCGCCTGGGCACAAAAGGTAATGGTCGTAATG
>CAZPYZ010000443.1:0-4288 GCA_964590215.1 uncultured Dehalococcoidia bacterium
GGTACTCGCTGCTGACCAGCAGCAGGAAGTCGATGGCTCAAGGGACGTTGAACCGCTCCCCGCTCTCCAGCACCACGGTGTGAAAGTTGAAGCCCAGTCCGCCCGCCCGTTCCTCCAGGTCCCCGGCCACGGAGTAAGTGCCGGGGTGGAGCCTGAGAAGCCCCACTTCACCCAGCACCCGCAAGCCGGCCTCGACCCGATGGACCGGTCGCCCCAGCAGCCGGGCCAGCTCTTCAACGGGCCGGCGCGTGCCCGAACGCCGCCAGTCATGCCAGATGGCGCGTGCCAGCAGCTTCTCGTCCTCTGTCAGGATGAAGGGGACGGCCCCCCAGCGCTCCACCTTCGGGTGGATCCCCGGGTGGGCGGCCAGGTAGCTGCCGACCCTCAGCCGGGTCTCCGGGTGGTGGGACAGCCCGAGGGCATCCAGGGCCTGCTGGATGGTGGTGATCCGAAAGGGCCGCTCCCACTGCTCCAGCAGGAACGCCACCACCCGCTTCTCCTCGTCGGTCAGGAGGGCCTGGTTTCCTGCCATCACTCCCTCCGCTTGAACAGCAACGCGATTAGCAGCGGCAGCCCGCAGCAGGCCGCGAGCAGCACCACTGCAATCAACCCTTCCATAGCGAGTCCTCCCCTATCGCTTCCTTCGGGACGGCCGCAGCCCGATCGATGAGCCCTTCCATGGCACTATCCCCTATCGTTCGAACCGGGTGCGCCCGGCCGCCAGCGGCGTGCCCCGGTCCGCCGCAGCTTCCGGCTTTATAACGGCCCCCGGCTCAGGCGCACAGGTCGCGCACTCATCGCCAGCCACACCCGTCCGAGCATTGATGAGCAAAAACCCCAGGCCGAGAGCCGCCAGGAAATAGACCACCAGCACCCCAGCGACCAGGCCCGTGTTTTCCGCCAGAAAGCTGCCCAACGCGGTCCCGCCCAGCAGCGCCAGGACCAGGGGTAGCGTAAACACCAGGTGGCAGGGACATGCCAGGAAACCCGTTATCACCAGGACGTAGCCACCAACTTTTTTCACGCGATACCTCCACGTTCCGTTGTTAGGGCCTTCATCCCGCCATTACCGGGTGCGAAGCGTCAGCGACGCCGCCAGTCCCGCCAGGGTCACCGCGCTGACCGTTAGAAAGCCGGCATAGGTCGATGCACTATCGAGAACGAAGCCCACCACGCTGGGGCCCGCCATCATCCCCGCTACCTGCGCCGCAAACAACATGCCGTAGGCCGCCCCCGTCAGCGGCGGGGCCACGTTCTCCGCCGGAATGGCCAGGGCTGCCGGAAAGAACATGGCGCACCCCATCCCCATAACCCCGATAACCACGAACAGCGCGGGGACGGCTGCAGCCGATTGGGCAACAAGGGGGACCACGAGGGAGCCCGCTAAGTAGATGGCGAACGCCAGGACAATGAACGCCTTCCGGATCCCCATCCGGTCAGATACTTTCCCCCACAAAGGGGCAAAGGGGATATCCACGACGAGGAGGAAGGAGGCCAGCGCCAGGGAGACCCACAAGGGCATCGCGGCGTACTCCACCAGCGTGGAGGGCGCCCAGGTGGTGAACCCGATAATGGCCGTGTAGCCGCAGACCGTAACCGCCGCCAGGCGCCACATCTCGCGGCTACCCAACACGCCGGGCATGTTGGTCGAGGGCTGGACCCGTCCTTCCGCAACCGGTGCCCCACGGGCTAACCAGAGATATGGCCACAGCGCGCTGATGGCGATGAGCCCCGCCAGCAGCGTGACCCCCCGCCAGCCGAGGGTCTCGCCGCCTGCGTTCAGCACGTTGAAGGCGACGGCCGTCCCACCCGGCAGGCCCGCGGCGAAGATCCCCAGGGCCAGCCCCAGGCGCTCCCGGGTGAAGCTATAGGTGATGATCTTGAGGACCGCGACGATCAAGAAACAGCCGCCGGCGCCGGCCAGCGCTCGCCCCGCCAGGAGCACGGGGAAGGCGGGCGTGAGGGCGCTCACCAAAGCCCCCACGGCCATCAGCCCGAAGGCCACCCAGCCCACCCGCCTGACCCCAAGCCGGTCTACCAGCACACCTGCGGGGACCGCCAGCACCAGGATCGGGGCCAGGAACAGGCTCATCACCAGCGCCACCGCCTGGCGGCTGATGTCGAATTCCGCCACGAGGGCGTCGAACAGCGGCGGATATGCCTGGAACAGCAGAGCGAACGCGAAGTAGGCATAGAAGATGGAAAGGTAAAGTTTGCTGCCGCCCCCCGTACGTACCGAGCTCTGCACGGTCGACGCCCCCAGTGGCTCAGTTCTCATGTCCGTAGCGGGCGGCCTTCGACAAGCTCAGGCAACGTCGTCGCACCCCATGGATGGAAGGGCACAATCATGGCAAGTGACCTCCTAGTGGCTGTGCTTCCGAAGGACCCAGCTTGAAAAGCCGTAGAGGACGGCGTAGGTGGCCACGATCTGCAGCAGGCGCAAAAGTGAAATGTTCCCCTCCGCCAGCGCGTCACCGTGATAAAGGAAGACCACCAGCGATCCTCCCAGCGCCGCGGCAGCCACGGCCAGGCGTATCCGACGAGGGTCGCGCATGGGACGGGTGCCCTGCGGCCACTGAAGGCCAGTGGCGGCCTTTCCTTCACCCCGCGGGGCATGTCGCCTACCGGTCCCTCGCAGTCCCCGGTTCTCCTTCCGCGCTTGAGGTCGACTGGGACGGGGCACCCTTTTCGACCAGAGGGATCCCATCGCAGGCAAGGGTCCCTGTCCCGGCTTTGGTGACGATGAACTCCGACCCGCACACGGTACACACGTACCGGGTCCCTACTCTCGCCGGCATCGCAACAAACCTCCCGCCGGCAATGGCATCAGCCGGAGGTGGCCTGGGCTTTGTAGTGCCCCTGGAAGATCCGGTTCTCCAGAATGTCCTCTACCTCCGTCTCCTCAGGATCGAAGACCACTTCGCCGGTGCCCGTGCGCCAGTTCACCTTCACGCCCTTCACGCCCCTCTGCCGTTTCAGGGAGTGTTCGATGGACTGGGAGCACCCGTCGCAACTCATCCCCTGGATCTTCAAGACCACTTTTGTCTCCGGCACTCAGACCCTCCTTCCATGTGATGCTGGCTAGCAGCACTTGCCGCCGGCGGCCGTGGCCCGGTACTCGTGCTGGAACGCGCTGCTGTTGAGGATGCGTTCCTGAGTCGTCTGGGCTCCATCGAAGATGACGACCCCGGTCCCACAGCACCAGTCCACCTGGACGTCCTTGACCCCTTTCTCCCCCCTCAACGTGTCCTGGATGGTCTGGGAGCAGTCCTCGCAGGTCATCCCCTCTATCTGCAGCACCAACGTCTGTTCAGCCAACGTGCCTTGCCCTCCGTTGCTTGCTTTAGATTTTTCGGTTCTTTTATCTACGGCACGGTCATGGTCTCCCCCGTATACACCTTGATATCCTTGCGCATGGCCTCCGGGAACCAACTCAACGCCTCGTCGGGGCTCGCCGCCTCCAACTGGACGAAGCTGCCGTGCGTCCCGCTGTCACAGGTGCAGAAGAACGCCCTGCCCTTCAGGTGAGGATCGTCCGTCTCGATCGCGCAGGGACAGTCTTCAGGCTTGGGATTGTAGTGGACCATGTACTGCGGCATGCTGCCCTCCTTTCAACTCTGGCGCGCTTAAGTGTGCCCTCCCGATGTCACCCGCCGGCCCTGCGAAGCTCTTCCAGAGCCGCGATAGCTGCGTGCGCATTCTTGCCCCCCTCCGGCATAAGTCGTTGGAACTGCTCGGGATCTGCGCTCCCGGTGTCCGCCTGCGGCAGGAGTGCGTCGGCCGCGCGTATGTACAGCTCCAGCGCTTCTACCAGACGGTTGTGCAGCTCCTCGTGTCCAGCCGGTGGGGTAATCCGCACCAGAGAGCCTCGGGCGATCCCAAAGGAGCGCTTGCTGGCGCGTACCAGCTCTTCTGCCTCGGCCGCGGCTTCCGGCTGGCTGCTGAGCGCGCTACCAAGCCCGCTCAGTATCCGAGTGGTCTGGCCAATGACGTCGATAACGTCTCCGGCCAGCTGTAAGTAGCCGGAATCAGGCCGGACCGCGGCCTGTGGGCCAGGTTGTCCGCCCGCCAGGTCGGAAGGCGGCGGAGCCGCCTGACAGGCCGCAAGCGTCAGCCCGGCGCAGAAAGCAACCAGGGCCAGCGTCCTACTCGACACAGCAGCTCATGTGGGAGACGTCGCGGGTGAAGGCCTGGGCGACCCGCTTGATCCCCTCGCTCAGGGTCGGGAAGACATGGACGGTATCCACGATGTCGTCAACCGTCAGCCCGAACCTCACCGCCAGCGTCG
>CAZPYZ010000444.1:0-4284 GCA_964590215.1 uncultured Dehalococcoidia bacterium
TCGGTTACTGCCATCGGTTTACTCCTTAGTGCTCTCTCGTGATGCGTGCTACGTGATACGTGATGCGTGATGCGTGATGCGTGATAGGCTGAGACGCTGATCTGCTATGCATTACGTATCACTCGCGTAATCCAATCCAGGTAACGGGCGTGTCTTCAGGTGCGCCCCTCTGAGCGGCTTCTTCGGTCAACTCGTACATTTTAATGCAATCCTGAATGGAGATGTCCCGGCCGCCGAGGCCGCCGATGTAGTTCACCACCTCCGGCCGGCCGTCCTTCAGCGCGTAAAGGGCTGAGCGCACGTCGTGCATCAGGATGCCGCCATTGTCCGGCGATCCGTGAGCGCAGTCCCGGTCAAGGACGCCCACGGCTTTCTTGCCCCTGAGGACCTCCCTAAGCTCCGCGTGGGGGAAGGGGCGGAACCAGCGCAGGTTGACGTAGCCGACCTTGTGCCCCTGCTCTCGCATCCGGCGGACGGCGGTCCGCATCGGCATCGCGACGGCGCCGAGGCCGATCATGACCACCTCAGCGTCATCCGTCATGAATGGGGTGAAGTAGGGGTGAATGTACTTCTCGCCGAAGATGGAGTTGTATTCCTGGTAGGCCTCTTTAATGACGTTCCTGGCCCGCCGGGCCGCCTCCCAGTTTTGCCGGCGCAGCTCGATGACCCAGTCCTCGTTCACCTGCGGCGCAATGGAGATGGGGTTGTCGGGGTGAAGCACCCGGTCGCCCAGACTGTAGGGTGGCAAGAAGCGCTTCACCGCCTCCTGGGAAGGGACCTTGATCATGTGTTGGGAGTGGGTCAGGAAGGCGCCGTCGAGGGCCAGGGCCATGGGCATCTGCACCCGCTTGTCCTCGGCGATGCGGTAGCCCAAGAGCACGTGCTCCAGCGCCTCTTGAGCGGTGCTGACCCAGCAGAGGAGCCATCCCATGTCCCGCACCGTCATGGCGTCGTTGTGCTCGACGCCGAACGCGCCGGGATCGTCCAACGCCCGGTTGCCGACGATGAACAGGACAGGCAGCCGGTCCGTCGCCGTGACTACCAGCGCCTCCATCCCGTACATCCAGCCGGTGCCGCTGCTCCCCGCAAAGGCCCGGGCGCCCACGGAGGCGGCGTGCTTCACGATCTCGAACTGGGAGTGCTCGCTGTCCGCGATGATGTACTCTGCGTCCAGCTGTCCGTTGGCGATCATCCTGGAGATGTTGTCCATCACCTCGGTGTAGGGACGGATCGGGTACGCGGCGACGACGTCCACGTCTGCCAGCCTGGCCGCCTCGGTGACCGCCTGGCACCCCGTGAGCAGGTCCTCCCGCTCCCAAATCTTCTGGTCTTGTGTTGCTATGGTCATGGTTCTCCTCTTAGGGAGTGAGGAAGTTAGGAAGTTAGGGGATGCCCCTCCCTCACTTCCTCACCTCCTCATTTCCTCGTGGTTATTTCCTCACTTCCTTAAAGGGCACCTTCGTCCCCTCGCGCATCTCGAACCCTTTGCCCGTCACGTGGGGGTAGAAGTACCGGTCCTTTCCCTTCTTCTCCTCGACCCATTCGGTATAGCCCATCTTGTCCTTGTTGTAGGCCTCCCAGGGGCTGCTGTAGTCGAGAAACTTTAATTCGTCCACCATGACGATGCACTCTTTGACGGGACAGACGGCGGCGCACTTCCCGCAGCCGGTGCAGTAGTCGTAGGCGATGTCGTACAGCCCGTCGCTGGTGGGGTCGAAACACTCGTCCGGGCACTCCAGCCAGCAGAGGGTGCACTTGATGCAGAGGTCGAACCGGACCATGGGACGAAGGCTCTTGGTGGTGCCTCGCTTGAAGGTGAGGTTTCGGGACTGGCCCCGGGGGCCCACCTCGAAGTGCCGTTCAATGGCCCTGACCGCGACCCCCTCGTTGAACTCGTGCCACTTTGGCAGCACCGGGTTTTCGTAGGGCCAGGCGATTCCCTCTTCCGAGTTGACCACGCGCGTCTTCTGCAGCACCTGGTTATAGGCGTCCCGAGCGGCCTGGGCCCGCTTGGGGTCCTTCGTTCGCTCCAGCAGGAACGCTTCGACGGCCTCGATACCCACTACGTCGGGGTCCACCGCTGCGATGCCGCCCAGCACCTTCTCGTAGCAGAGGTCGTCCTTGTTCACCCAGAGCCCCGCCATGTTGGCGTCACCATCGATGATCGCCAGGCGCCAACTGAAGGGCTTGTGGCCGATGTGCTGCAGCAGATCGTCGTGGGAGTGGCGAGAGACCACCAGCAGGCAGGCGCCCTCTTCGACGATCTTCTCGTTGATGGGCCGGATTCCGTGCCAGCCCCAGGGCTCCACTCCCTTGCACATGGTGTCATCCAGGACTACCGAGATGTCCGCCGAGTCTATGTCGAGCTTGGCGCCGCACTCGGCTTCCAGCTCTTCCTCTTCCAGGTCATGGGTGACGAAGGTGAAGTACTTGCATGGGATGCCGTCCCGTTCAGGCGCATCGCTATAGCGGCCGTTGGAGAACGCGGTGCGCCCCATGCGGCTCGCAATAAACACCAGATCGCTGCCGATCTTCTTGGCCAGGTTCTTCTGGGTGATCCCCCGGTAATTGACTTCGACTCGTTTAATCATGAGTACCTCCGGTTCTCTTGGAAGCAAGGAGGTAAGGAAATGAGGAAGACAGGGGCCTCCCCTAATTTCCTCACTTCCTCACTTCCTCACTTCCTGTGATGACATGCTCCACATCCCCCAGGTGTTCCAACATGGCCGTATAGGCTCCCTCCGCGTCTCGCCGGGTGATGGCCTCCAGCACCTTGCGGTGGCCCCTGAGGGAGGCATGGGCCCGGTCCTCGGTCTGAATGCTGCGCTCTCTCGATGCGTAAAGGACCTCCACCATGGCCTCTACCATCTTCACGATGACCTGGTTGCCCGTCGCTTCCGCCAGGGCGTGATGGAAGAGCGTGTCCTCCTCGGCGCCGCTTTCCCCTGCCTTCACGGCACCCTCCTGTCGCCGCAGGATCTCCTCCATCCGCGCGATGTCGTCGCTGGACGCGTTGACCGCCGCACGACGGGCCATGGGCGGCTCCATCATCCGTCGGGCGTCCAGAATCTGCGCGATGACTCCCTGCTGGGTGATGAACAGAGAGGAGAGGGGCTCCCGGATGGAGTCGATCCCGGCCTCCCGCACGAAGGTGCCGCCGCCCTGGCGGCTTTCGATGAGTCCGGTGACCTCCAGTGTGTGCAGAGCCTCCCGTACCGAGTTGCGGCTGACCTCCAGCTGTTCCGCCAGGTCTCGCTCCGCAGGCAACCTGTCCCCAACCTTGAGCTGGCCCGTGGCGATGAGCCGCTTCAGGTGAGCGGCGATCTCTTCGGAGACCCGTCCCCTTCGTCTGATGGGTTGCAGATCAAGGGTCATTCGTCGCCTGAGCTCCTCGAAGCCCACTGGGTAATTGGTTCTACCATCCTACCAATTCGCCGGGGATAGACTACCAGGGCCCCCGGGGTTCGTCAAGCGGTACGAAGTCCTTGTAGCCCTGCGAGGCAGAAGGCATTAGGGGGAAGGCGGTACAATGCCCTTGACTTGGGGAATGTGGCACAACCGGCCCTGGCTGCGCAGGGCGGGGCGCCGATTGTCCCCTCTCCCTCGGGGAGAGGGTTAGGGGTTGTTGCCTCCGAGGGGTAGGCGCAAGCCCGCGTAAGCGAATTGCGATGACCACCAGTGCGACCAAGGAAGAACTGATTGGCGCGGTAGACGCCGCCGTCAGCCGGACGCTGGCCTATTTCGAGAACGCGGGGCGGACCTCCACGGCTCGTGTTGGAGAGTGGGGCGCCTGGGATGTGCTCGCCCATTTTCTCTACTACCACTACGCGACGACGTGGGGAATCCAATCCTCCCTGGTCGGTGGCCCTGCCTGGAAGCTCTCCGGAACGGCCGATGAGATCAACGCAGCGTGTTTGCCCATGCACCGGGGCGAGACCTTCGACGATCTTGTCCATCAGCTCAGGTCGGCTCATGGGCGGCTGCTGCGCGCCGCGCGCATCACCACTAATCTGGACGTCCCCGCCTTCCAGCGCCCTGACGGGACAACGGTCTCCATCCGAGAGCGCTTGGAGACCATAGCCCGCCACTGGAGCGGCCACCTCCGGGCGCTGCAAGAGGCGGGCTAGGAGTGCGGCCGGAAAGCCGAATCGACAAAACGTTGTCGCTGTTGGCGCAAGCGCCTAGACAGAGGCGGGCGGGCGTAGGGGCAAGGGAATCTGCCTGAGCACGGAATCCATGTACCAACACGTCCGAGTTGTGTTCCACGTGCCCGAAGGGCCCCCG
>CAZPYZ010000445.1:0-4283 GCA_964590215.1 uncultured Dehalococcoidia bacterium
ATGGAGGAGCTGGAGTTTGACTCTGTGGCCTGGGGCACGTTGCCTCCAGAGTGCGCCGATGAAATCTACGAGTACGTCCTTGCCGTAAACCCGCTTTGGAAAAAACTCACCCTCTAAACGGTTATGGCTACCAACTTCCTAGTTGACATTGAGCGAATACTCCGGGAGCGGATCGCCGAACTTGGCGATGACCTGCACCTGAACCTCTTTCACGCGAACGAGACCACGCAAGGCTTCTTCGCGGAAATCGCTCGTGACACCGCGGCCGGACAGCGGCAGATATTCCCGTTTCGGATTCGCTACGACGAGAAGAACAAGGCGATATTCGTCAACGGGCAGCGCCTACTGCGCCAGGCCGCCTCATCTCAAACGGAAGTTGAAGCCACCGCCGACCTGCTGACCCGGATGACGGGTAAGGCCCTCGACCTCCGCAAGGAGAGGGGAAACGAGCAGGTATTCTCCTCCGGCGAGCTGATGGAGGAGATTGGCTACAGGGGAGGCCCCTGGATTGACCCGCAGATGGCGCAGGACGCCCCGGCCCTGGGCGCGCGTGTGGGTAGCACGCGCCTACTGGAAGCGCCCTTCTCAGCGCGCGAGTTCTTCCCTGATCCCAAGCGCCCGGAGGCCGGCGCCGGCCGATTTATTGCCTGGGGCAAGCACTTCTACAACAAAACCGGCAGCATGGAGGGGGACGCGCTGGAGGACGTTCGTCCGCGTCTGGAAGGCGCAGTGACTCGAGTCAACCCGCAGACCGGGCAGATGGAAGTCGCCTCGCAGCGCCCCGTGAAAATCTCTGACCTGATGAAGCAGATGAAACACGGCGCGGGCAAGGCGGGCCTGCAGGACTTTGCCTACTGGACAGACCCCGAAACCAATCAACCCGTCGCCCCCATTGAGGAGTCTATCTTCGACCGGAAAGACCCGCGCACGGGCGAAATACTTCCCTCCGCTAAGGGGCAGGTGGTCAACGTAGCGTGGTCGAGCGGGATGCCGGAGGGCGCGATTGGCCTGACGCGCAATTGGAATGTCACGCAGCAGCGCAACCTGCTTCTCACGCAGCGCGGCGAGTTTGCTGATAAATTCCTCGAGGAAGTTCCAGAGGTTACGACGGGCTACGATAAGGAGATTGGCGGAGGGCTGACGACCGGGCAGTGGAATAGGGTCCAGCTGGACAAAAAGAACGCCGAGATCGTCAAGGAACAGCGCGGTTCGATGAGCATACGCGAGCATCTAATGATGCGCGCTACGCTCTCGCGTCCAGCGGCCGGATATTCCGCGCTCGGCACGATGGGGATGAAGGGGCTTTTTGTGGGCGTGCGCGAGGGAGCATACAACGCGCCGCAAGAGGCTGAGGTCATTATCGGCGGTTCGTCCCTGAAGACCCCAATGTCGATGGCCTCCGAATCCCTCATCAGTGGCGTCCTCTCGCGCGTGATGGCAAGCGGAATGTCGCTGGCGGAAGCCGCCGAAGCGATTGGCCTGCCCCCGGAGATGGTACAGGCCAGCGAAAAGGCCGGGAAACTTCCACTTGACGAACGCTGGATGCCTGCCATTCAGAAGGCGGCCCAGGCGATTGAGACCAACCCTCGCTATTTGGGCCCGGGCGGCACAGCGCCGACCTTCCCCATGCTGATACACCCAAGCGTTAGCGGCGCAGATGCCTGGCGGCGCAAGGGCGGCGGGTTGGACTTGCAGAACCTACTTGGGCAATTGGATCCCGAGTATCTTGCCCACCTACGCGAGAAGGGTTGGGATCGGCGCAAAATGTACGGCGAGATTCGGGAGACGGCGGGCCTCGCCGAGTACATTATGGGCGGAGACCCCGAATCAAAGCCCGACCACATCCGGCGACGACAACTGCTCAACGAGAATTTCCGCCTGACGTTGCGCGGTATGGTTGCGGGCAAGGACTTGGCGGGCAAACACGGCCCGGCTGACGTTGAGTCGGTAGCCGAGGCGTTCTCCGAGATATTTATGGGCGACCAGGACGTGGCGAAGAAGATGGGACACACGCCGCTGTCCATCATGGTCCCCTACGGGGAGGAGGAACGCACAACCGGGCGGCTGGCATACAAAGCGCCCAAGATGATGTCCATCCCGCTCTTGTCGCCCAACACCTTCACTCAACTCTACAACTCATCCAAGAAGAAGACGCTTCCCGGCGACACCGGCGATGCACAGAAGGACGTGCTTGAGCCTGAGAACGCGCTTGATCCCGCCGTTGCCGCGCAGAGCAATCTCCTGCGCGAGTGGGTTCTCGGCAAGGTTTCCAAGCGCACCGTCGAGCGGCACGTCCAGGAATTGATAACGAAGGGCAAGGCCAAGGAGACCAGTCGCGGCTTGGTGGACATCAGTTTCCCCGGCGCGGTCGGCGGGCCGGCCTGGGGTTTCAAGGGGCAGAACATGGAAAACCTCCAGATGTGGACGGACGAGGCCCTTGTCCGCGCCCTACCGCAGTTGGAGGACAAGGAAGAACTGGCGGCCTTCAAGCGGATGCTACGGGAGGAGCAAGTTCCCGGATTGGGCTTGTTCTACCCGGCCCTGGCCGAGCGGCAGATGGTTTATCTGCGCGCCGTGCCGAGGGACATGTTCTCCGATGACGATATTGAGGTCACAAAGTCCGGCTCTCCATTTGTGGGCTACCACGAGTCCTACGTTTCCCTGAAAGAGAAGGACTTTGACCTTGACGCCGCCCTATCCGCATTCAGGATGCTCGGCATCGAGCGCACGGTTGACCGAAACAAGAAGCCCGTTTATCGCTACACGGGCAAGGCCGCGCCCGCCAGCGCCGCCGAAATCCGCAAGCGCGTCGAGGAGATGCAGAAGTTTGACCTCGGCCGCTCTGAGGAAAAGTGGAAGGCCGAGGAGCAGGAGTACAACACGCCCGAAAAGATGCAGGCGTTCCTCTCCAGGAAGACCGGGTTTGCGCCGAACTGGATGAGCGCCGGTCAGCTGCAACAGGGGCAGGGCTTTGCGCGCTTCTTCAAAGAGCAGATGGGCGCCATGTTCTATATGATGCGCCGCTCCAACATCCTGAACGAGGGCATAGACAAGTTTGCGATGCCCTTTGTGCGCGCGTACCAATCAATGGTGGACAGCGCGCAACTGCCGCCCGGGCTGGATAAGATGGTTGAACTGGTGGCCGGGTTCAATCCTGGTACAGGTACGTGGCGCGGCTGGATGCCGAAGTCCAAGCCGTCAGGCGGCGGTGCGTTTCCCTCGGGGGAAAACCGAAACCCCCTGGATTGGGGCATCTTCGAGGCCTCCGTCAAGATGGGCCTCGCCCCAGGCACAGACCCGAAGGCGATGGCCGAACTATTGGCCAAGGGGGCGCCGGCTGAGCGAGTTCGACTGGCAAACGAGTGGCTGGGACGGAAGAACCCCGCAGCCGCATTTGGCTTGCTGTCGGGCGGCGAGGAATGGAAAGAGGCTGGAAAGAATCCGTTCCAGGCATTGTTGAAGTCTGTCTACGCTGACCGCTGGCAACGGAAGTCCGTTGAGCCAGGTACGACAACCAGCGAGTTTCCAGAGGAGGAGCAAGCCTGGGCAGATTTGGGCCAAGCCCTCTCGGCTGGTGCGCGCTTGTTTTCCGGCAAGAACTATACGAGCATGGCCGACGTCTTCAGAAATTGGAGGTCGTCCGCCATCCCGATTGGGATGTCCTCGTACCTGCGGCGCATTTCTGGCCTGACCGGCCTCTTCCCGCCCGAAGACATTAGCGAGCGCAAGCACGAGGCGGGCATCTCGTTCGATAACCCCGCCCTCGGCGCATCAGGAACATTCGAAGCCAAGATCATGCCTCAGGAGGGTATGGTATTGCGCGGGTTGGAGGCCATTGGCGAGCGCGACCCCAATGCCGCCCGGCAGATTGCGGGTAGCATCGCTTCTCAGGCCAGGGAGGGATTAGTCGGGGGCGGCACACCCCCATCGTTTGAAAACCCATCACTGAGCGGGATGGGCAAGTCTGAAATTGACATGGACGCCGCCGCGCGATCGGCCGCTACGCTTGTGGGCGGCATTGACCGTATGCGCGCCGAGCTGGACGAGTACCAGAAGAACCCCAGGGGGAGCAAGCCCAAACTGTTCCGCCAAGCCGCGAACTGGATGGCAAAGCAGGGGTTTGGCATCCCCGGCATGGAGGCGTGGGGCAGATTTGTGGGGCAGGAGTTTGGCGTCTCCTTCGGTCCCGGGTCCGACCCTAACGACCCCTGGACACATTCCTACAGCGCGAAGACGCAACGGCCCGCGGGGCAACCCTACGATCCAGACCTTCCACCTCAACC
>CAZPYZ010000446.1:0-3876 GCA_964590215.1 uncultured Dehalococcoidia bacterium
GCCAGGATGAGGATATACAGCGTCGCCTGTATCGGCGTCCCTTTATACAGCAGGAGGATGGCCAGCGCCAGGACGACGGCTGGAATCGCCAGAGGCGTGAAGGAGAGGACTGCGAGAGACCTGGAGAGCCAGCCGGGGCGGCGCACCACGAACCAGGAAATCACCGAAGCCAGCAGCATGCTGGCCGTCGCGGCCGCGGCCGCCACGATGACGGTGTTCTGCAGGGCCAGCAGAAACTCGCGCTGCTGGAAGATCTTCGTGTAATTCGAAATCGTCAGCAAATCCAGCGCGCGGAGAGAAGGCGTCCGGTAGAAGGGCAACAAACTCGTCCACAGCAGGATCAGAAACGGGAGCAGCACGGCCAACAGGAAGTAGGCTCCGATGGCCCCCAGGGCGACGTACTTCCAGGCCCCGAGCTTGACGAGGCCGGGGCGATACCCCTTGCCCGTGACCACGGCGAACCTGGCGGACAACCGCACCGCAAAGAGGTAGAGGCCCATCAGGACGACCCCAATGATCACGAACATCATCCCGAAGGCCGCGGCGATGGAATACGCGACCTCACCGATCTCCTCGGCGTTGACCAGCAGGAATATCTTGGTGCTGAGCACGGGATAGTTGGCGGTGAGACCGAGGGCCAGGGGTATCTCGAAGATCTCGATGTAAATGACGGTGAAATACACCAGCACCGCCAGCACCCCGGGCGCCATCAGCGGCACCGTGACCCGCACCAGGGTCTGCAGCCGCCCGGCTCCACTGGTGGCCGCCGCCTCCTCCAGGCGGGGGTCAGAGTTGCGGAACAGGGGAAGGAACATGAGCCACATCGAGGGGACGGACAACAGCCCCGTGACAAAGATCATCCCCCACACGCTGTAGATGTTGAACGGTCCACGCATGAGATCCAGCGCCAGGACGTCGCGGATCCAGTTGTTGAGCAAGCCGTTGTTCGGGTTGAGCAGAAAGATCCACCCAATGGCCACGGCGAACGGCGGGATGACCATGGGCACGAACATCGCCGTGTACAGCACATGGCGCCCCGGGAGGTCCGTCCGTTCCACCAGCCACGCCAGGCAAAAAGCGAGGGGCAAGGCCAGCGCCAGCGACCCGGCGGCATACACGAAGGTATTGTGCAACAGGCTGTAGGTATCGGCCTCAAGAAAGACCGTCCTGAGGTTCGACAGCGTCCACCCGGCATCGGCAAAGGGGAGGGCATTCGGTGGGCGGAGGCTGGCGATCGCCAGGACGATCAGGGGCGCCCCTACCATCCCAAGCAACACGAGGCTCAACAAGACGGGGAAGAGGTTCTTGGGCAGCGTGGGTAGCGTAAGGTGCCACATCAGCGGCCGGGGTAGACTTACGGCAATCTTAGCCATCCGCAACTCCTCCGCTAGGACAGGACTGAGTCATGAGTGCTGAGGACTGAGTGGTGAGTAGCCTTTCCCCAGTCCTCAATCCTCAGCACGGTCTTCTCGCTACTTCTGCAGGCCGGCATAGATCTTCGCTGCCTCAGTGTAGACGTCCTTGCGTTGTTTCTCCTGTGCCTCGTTGACGTGGGTGAGGAACTGGTCCTTGGTGATCCCATGCTCCCGGTAGAACCTGGCGATGAAGCTCGTATCGCCCTCCCTGAAGGGCCTGAAGTGCCCCCGGTTCACCGCGACCTCCGCGGGGAGTTGGGTGGAAAGCCAGGCGGTGAACAGCTGCGCCATGTTGGGATGCGGCGCGTTCTTCACCGTACAGATGTTCATGCTGAGGCCCGGTTGCATGGCCCTGGTGGCCCCCACCTCCGGCTCTTTGAACGGCCACAGGGCGATGGGCGCGCCCTTGTCTATCGGACCCATGGCCGAGCCGAAGGCGGCCGCGGCGATGGACGCCTCACCGGCGATCACTTTGGCAACCGCACCCGGGCTCCCACCCGAAGCCAGGATGGGGTTGTTCGCCTTCAGCCGCCGCGCCAGGTCCACCATCCGTCTCTTGCCCTCTTCGTAGTCCCACTGCAGGGCCAACATGTCCAGGGGTACGGCCAGGTCGGACAGCACGAACCGGCCTTTCCACTTGGGATCGGTGAGGTCCTCCATCCTCCGGGGGAGCTCTTTCCGCGAGAGCATCTCGGTATTGTACACGAAGGCCCAGGTAAACCTGAAGTACAGGAGGCAGGGGATACCCGGCCTGGACCTGTCGGCGTAATTGTCCATGATCCCGGGGAATCCCTCCTCGGGGAAGATGGACCAATCCACCTGTTGCAGACCCACGAGCTCATCGATTTGCCCGGCCGTGATGCCGCTGCCGTTAATCACGTCGTATTTGGCCCCTCCCGCCACTCTGGCTGGCAGCTCCCGCACATGGCCGGGGTCGGAGATCACCTGCACGGGAAAGCCAAACCGCTTCTTGAACTCGCGTTCCAGGACCTTGACATCATCGGGGTCAAAATTGGGCCCCGAGACGACGATCTTCCCCTCTTCCTTCGCCGCGGCCAGAAGCGCCGTGTACGAACCGGGTGACGCTGACCTCGCTGTCGTGAGCGGGATCACCAACACCAGGAGAGGGACAACGACCAACAACAGGAGCGCTACGCCGCCTCGGGATGTGAAATACCGCATATACCCCTCCTCGGTCTACCTGGCCCAGGACTCTCTCAGCCGACTTCTTTACCTCTCGGCTGCCGTCTTCTGGGTCTCCATCTCCTCGGCGACGAGCAGCCCCTGCTTCCAGAGGCGTACGTTGTCTCTGGACTTGAGCGGCATCCGCCGTCGCCAGTAGCTAATGGCCCGATCATTTGCCCCCGGCTTCTGGGGCGCACCAGGGTGCAGCCGGTCGTACCGCTGCAAGCGAGCGGTCAACAGCGATCGTCCTCCTCCTCAAGCTTGCCTACCCTGGTTCTCCCGGTCCAGCCATGTCCGCTCGAAGCGTTGTTTGAGCCCATGCTGGAAGACCCATCCCTTCACATCCGATAGTCCCGCGCCGCCTGCATGAAGGGGAGCGTCGTGGCGCTCATCTGCCTTCCGTCGCTGATGGCGAGGTGGGTACGCTCCCGTCCCTTCCTGCACACGCCGCGGGGAAGGGACCTGTTTGGAGCAGCCCCCATTCACTGCGCAACTATCGGCAACCGGCGCTCTTAGCGAGATGAACTCCTGAGAGCATCGCCTGGGGAATGCAAGTCCCAGGAGACCCTCTGGAGCTTACAGGTGTGAGAGGCGTGTGAGGAGCTGAGCCCTCAAGAGGAATAGGGGGCATGGCCCGAGTGGCATCATGTGGTCACCCTCCCCAAGGTGGATGTGCCTTGTTTAGGACGGTCGTTATGCTTGGGAATAGCACCTGGAGTCCAGAGCACTGTATACCAGACACAAAAAGTGAGTCAAGAATTTGTTTTGCTGAACCCGAGGCCGTTGCGATATCAGGGGGCTGTCGGCCTATTGGGCGCGACGCTCTTATGGCCGCCAACCGTGCCTGGGCTCGTTGCTGGCTCGCAGCGATTTTCGCTTCGACCTCGGGCGGATACTGGTAATCCCGCTGTCGATCGAGGATTTTTTGGTAGGTGATCGTGACTTCTTCCTGGTGCTGTTCGATGTAGTCCAAAGCTGCCTGAATGTCGCGCGACGACCTCCGGACCGCTCCCGTCGAGGGTGATGCGCCGGAGCTGCCCATTGGTCTCGGGTGGCTCGCAGATATGACACGGGGCGCCAACGTTGACGTAGCGCTTGGAGTCCGGCCCCAGGCCCATGAATTTCCAGCCGTGCGACTGATGGTTAAGGAAATCGCGGTAGATCACGATGGGCTTCGGCAGCTTGTCCGGCGGTGCCGGGAACGGCGGCGGCGTGATGCCGCGCAGCTTGGCCCCGACTTCGGCGCTGGGAATATCGGGGCGTCCCGGCACCCTGG
>CAZPYZ010000446.1:3886-4280 GCA_964590215.1 uncultured Dehalococcoidia bacterium
GCTGCGTGGAGGGTTGGTCCGCTGGCTGCTGCGCGAACTCGGGCACCACAACCAGAAGAACAGCAAGGGCTCCTGCGAGGAAAAAGCTCCGCCGGGTGGAAGAACGTGCGCTCATGACAATCCTCCCTTCTTCGGATGCGTTTTGGTCGTCGCGTTGTCGATGCCTTGGCTGAAGCGTCTGAGCAGGCGAACCGGCGACGCGTGGGTCTACATCGCCTGTCATATGTGACATGGTGTCCCGCTGGTGCATTCCCGCGGATCAGAATTTTATAGAATGCGTTGTAGGGGCGGTTCGAGAACCGCCCTCAGTCACATCTTCAGGAGCCGTCTGGCGTTGCCGCTCAAGATCTTGGTCTTGTCCTCCGTGGAGAGCTGGAGCTCATGCATCCACTTC
>CAZPYZ010000447.1:0-4277 GCA_964590215.1 uncultured Dehalococcoidia bacterium
GGCTAGACTGACCCCAGCGGGCGGTTAGCTCAGCCGGCTAGAGCGTCTGTTTTACCCTGCGTTGTCAGGAACCAGCACCCAGGTCTGGGAGCGCCGGTTTGCTTGTAACAGGACTCGTTGATGCGGGTGGTTTTAAGAGTGCCTGCCACTTGCGCTCACCGTTACACCTGCCTGGAGAGGGGCGTTGCGTTCATAAACCGAGACCGGCTGACACGGGTTGACACCGGACATCACCGAGGAATGTGATTCGGGATTGTGATGAGAGCGCGCGAGCTGGGGTTCCGGATCAAGGGTCTCGGTATTTCTGGCCTTGGATGACGGCGTCCTTTGGGTGGAAGTGAGTGGTGGGATTTCCCTGGCCATCACGGAGCCTGTGGAAGGTACACACGTATCGCCGTCTGTCGTAATAGCTAATGATCTCGCTCAAACCACCCGAGATAGCCTTGGATGGGTCCCTCGCCTGGAGCACTTCTCGCAGTTGGCCTTGTTGGATGGCAGCCAGTATTCCTTCTCGATTAACCATAGAGAGCAAATCTGCTTGGGGGACCTTTATCGCGGGCATCCGGAGTGACCTGCGTCACACGCGGCACGGGGACAAGGTTGCTACCATTGCGTGTGTGTGAGATGATTCCGCCCTGAAGACGGGGATGGGGTGACTTAGATGGAGTACCTAGACAAACTGACGTCGTTCGTGGCAGGCAAGACATCAACTGACGAGATGGAGGAGGCGCTGTACGAGCGGCTTTCCGAGCTTCGGGAGACTCCAGAGGTTAATGAAGAGCAAGAACTCCTCTCAGCTTTGGAGCTTGCCTTGGAAGAGTTGCGAGAAGGGCGCTGCCTGCCCGAGGACGCCCTCGCGCGGGCCCGGGAGGTACAGGAGGCCCTAATGGGGGGTGTTCGTGAATTGGGGTGCTTTGAGGCCGTTTCAATGTCGGTTGGTACGAGTGAAGTCAAGGAACTCTCCATCCGGCCGACACAGACCTTCATATTGCACTTGGGACCCGTTGGGGTTGGTAGATGACTCGGAGAGGAACCCTAGTGACGCGGTGGTCCTCCAAATAGATGTCGAACCAGTAGATTCCCACTTGCTCCAGTTGGAGCCGCATATTCAAGATCCAGTCCACTCCCCGGTCCTCTTCTCCTTCGAAGAGGGCCGGTTGGTTTAAAAGCTCCTGCGAGTCCAGGTTCGGCTTAACGAGGACCACCCGGATCGGGATTGTTCCCCGTGCCCAACCTGACTTCCAGCGAAGGAACAATGCCCCCGGCCAGTCAAACGGTGGCATCTCTGGGGGCAACTCCTGGCCTTGGATCGTTCTGGTAACGCGGTCGACTATGCGAATGGCAGACTTGACACCGTCCACCTCCTGGAGGACCTTCTCACACAGGAAAGCAGCGCTTAAGAAGGGCCCCTCACCGGGAAGACTTTGAGATTCCACTGTCATTCACTTCCCTTCCTAGGCGGAGACCCCTGGGGTCATTGAAGTCGTGTCTCGACGAGGCGCTACCGCGCGCCTAAGGCCATCAAGCCCTTCCGTTGTTCAAGAGTATACGGTCAAAGATGAACCTACATGAAGCAGAGAGAAGGGCCGGCGCTGCCCCGTACTCGTCGTGACCCCCTGGGATAGGGACTCAGGTGACGACGCGCGTGACCAATGTCCGCGAGCCCGCCCCCCTGACCGTGGAGCGGCTGGAGGCGCCCGGCTCACGTTGACCCTCCTCGGCACCGCGGCTAGACTGACCCCAGCGGGCGGTTAGCTCAGCCGGCTAGAGCGTCTGTTTTACACACAGAAGGTCGGGGGTTCGAACCCCTCACCGCCCACCACAACGGTAACCTTCGCTCTTGTTGCGGGGTGGCCTCCGTCGTGCACGATAACCTCGCGTTGGGCCGGCCTGATAGACCGACGTGACGCCTGGATCGTTGCCCTGTGACTCCGCGTAAACCGCACGGCTGCAAGATGGGCTCGAATCCTTGGGTCCACGATGGCAGAGGCGAGGTCCGAGGAGTGCGCGGCAGGAGCACCGCTGTAACATGACCTCGAGCGGCTTGGCCTTTCAGGTCACTGACGTTCGGGTCGGATCGTCGTTTGTTCAGAGGAGCGCTGGGATCACTCGGCGGAGCATGCAGAGATTGCCAGCCACATGCGGGCTGTCCAAGACTCCGTGGCGGGGCCGATGGCCATCTATCAATCGGCGACGCATGGGAACCGGGAGGTCTACCTACCGACCTTCGACGGCGCTCCCGACACCCTTTGACCGGGGTTACATAGCGGTGGTGGTTGAGTTCGGGTCAGCAGGAGGCGGGAACGTCATAACCGCCTTTCATACCACCGGCCCAAAACGAGGGGAGGCGCTGATATGGCCCTAACCTCCTTTGACGTACCAAAGCTGGACACCGGCCACTTCTCACCAGAGGAGTGCCTTCTGTCGTACGACGAGTACGGCGACATCCTCAAGCTCTCCCAAGAGCCGGGGCGTCCCGCCACGTCCGTGGACGTAGGAGGAGAGTTCTGGGTCCGGGTGGTCCCAGAAAGTGGAAAAGTACTGGGCTTCGAGATTGAAGGCTTCCAGAGTCACTTCCTGAAGAGTCACCCCGAACTCCTCGACCTCTGGAGCAGGGACCAGGGACAGGGCTTCGCCAAGAGATGTGCCCGGGTGCTACTCGACCAGCTCAAGCGCTCAGGGATGGCGTAGACCCACGTAGGGCGAAAACGGCGCACCGTCGCCGAAATGCGAGGCACGGGCGCTGATGCACATCCCTCCCTGTTGTACCTGTTAACCAGGCCATCTCGCTCACCGCCCTAACTTCAGACGATAACTGTAGTCTCGCCCCCTCGGACTGGGGGCACATCTCTCGAAGAACTACTCCGTAAGCCCCTGTACGCGCCACGGCGGTGTTTCAGCTTCTGTCTAACGCATCGCTCCCTGAAAATGTGGGGGTGAGTCTGTGTATACTGAGCATACGAACAACACAAGCGACATCAAAGGCTGGAGGCCCAATGATTTTTCAGAAGCTGCGCAAAGTTGGCAACAGCTATGTGGTCACTATCCCAAAGGATGAGGTGGTGCGAAGGGGCCTTACCGAGGGCCAGTTGCTGGCGGTGACGGTACAGCCGGCCGAGGTCCGCCCAACCCTGCGTCCGGAACTCCGAGCGGCGTGGGACGCAAGCTGGCGGCGTAACCAGGCGGGCTACCGCTACCTAGCGGGGCGCTGATCTCCGCTCCTCAATGGCGTCCCAGCGCGCTACAGACTACCTTGACCTTGCGGACGCGCTGGCGCTCCACGCCGCGGTCATGGAGAGCACCGGGGCCGGTCCCGCCGCTTTGCGAGATGAAGCCTTACTCGAGGCAGCTCTGATGCGGCCTCAGATGGCGGCTTACTATGACCAGGCCGGTCTTATCCGCCAGTTCGCCCTGTTGGCGCTCGGCGTGGCCCAGGCCCAGGCGTTCATAGATGGCAACAAACGGACGGCCTTTGCCTGTGCCGACGCGTTCTTGCGGCTCAACGGCCTGGCGTATGCTGGCGACCCGGTTGAGTTGGGCCAGCAGCTAGAGGCTGTAGCGCAGCGAGAAGGTAGTGTGGAGGAGGCGACCGAGCGCTTCGAGGCGTGGCTCCGAGAACACACAGGACCGTCGCAAAACCCGTGAGGCAGGGTCACGGGTGCGGACCCGGGATGGGTGCCTCCCTCACGGCCAGGACCCGGTGGTATTGCATACGCGGTCTGCAGGGCCGGTTGCGCGCCGCCCTGGCACCACCGCGCCGCCGTGAACGCTGGCGGGACGAAGGCCAACCGGGGGGCCATCGGCAACGGCGCTGCCAGGGACCGGGTGGCCTATCGCGCTGCGAGAAGCGGGCCACCTACTCGCTGGCCGGGATTAGCGGGCGCGGTGCCCAGAGCCGCCAGAGCCTGAGACTAGCCGCGTTGCAGCTGCACAGGAAAGGCAGTCCCCGAAGCACTCCTCCTCAGGTACGCTGAGGTGATCGCCGCGGAACAGTAATCACAGTTCGTACCCGCGGGCGACCCAATAGTGCCAATCGCCAATCGCCTGGCGGGTCTCCTCGGCGACGCCGGCGCCTTCCAACTGCGACAACGGCACCGCCAGGCTTCTTCCCTCCCAGTGGGTCAGCACGAACATCTCATGTTCGCACTCCTCCTCGGGGGCCATCCCAACAATCTCGACCTCGTCACCGGTGCGAAGCGGCGAGACAGCACGCTCGGCCGTGTGTCGGCGGCCATGAGAAACTGCGCGTAGGCGGCCACTAAACCTGCGCGGTGGCG
>CAZPYZ010000448.1:0-4242 GCA_964590215.1 uncultured Dehalococcoidia bacterium
TCAGCGATTTCGTCTCCGGCCAGATGGTTAACTCCACTTGGGACGCCCTGACCACCAGCCGCCGGTCGGCTTCCGCCTCCAGGTTGACCCGCATCGTCCCGTAGAGCACCGCGCTGAAAATCGCCAGGATGAGGCCCACCAGCACGCTGTAGGTAAGGGTCAAGCGAAGCCGGAGAGACACCTACTCCTCCCGCAGTGCGTAGCCATAGCCCCGGACCGTCTGGATCAGCCGGCTCCCCCCATTGGCCTCGACTTTCCGCCGGAGCTCCTTCACCGCCACGTCCACAAAATTCGACTCGCCTTCGAAGGCATATCCCCAAACCTGTTGGCACAGTTGATCCCGGGAGAGGGCCTGTCGCTGGTGCCTGGCGAAAAACACCAGCAGATCGTACTCGCGGGGCGTCAGCTTTAGCTGATCTCCATCACGGAAAGCCTCTCGGGCCCGCAGGTCTATCCGCAGGTCCGCGATCTGGAGGACCTCTTGCCCGTCTTTGGCGTGGGCCCTCCGGAGCAGCGCCCGGGCGCGGGCCAGCAGTTCATCCAGCGCGAAGGGTTTGACCAGGTAATCGTCTGCCCCCCGGTCGAGGCCCGCGACGCGGTCGGAAACGGTGTCCCGAGCCGTAAGCATGAGAATGGGCACATCCGAGGACGACCTGATCCGCTGGCAGACCCCCAACCCGTCAAGGCCGGGGAGCATAACGTCGAGCACTACGAGGTCGGGTGCTGCTGTCTCCGTGAGAGCGAGCGCCTCCTGCCCCTCCCGCGCGGTCAACACGTCGTACCCTTCGAGCGCGAGGGCCCTCCGCAGTGCGCTCAGCACGGCTGGATCATCGTCAACGATCAGGACACGAGCGGCCATCGTTGTGCTCATATGATCCTTATCTGTACGTCAGTCTACCAACCCCACGGTTCCTCCGCGTTGCGGGCCGTCGCCCTGAAAGTGGGAGGGAGGCCCCCACCGGGAGCGATGCGGTGATTGTGCGGGCGCGATCAGCCACTAATGACGATGTCCTCCTCACTGGGCGTCCGGCCAGGGCTCGTCAGGCCTGCCAGTTCGCTGATCATGCCCGCGGCCCAGTCATAGATGTTGTGCCTCGCCGTCGCCTGACGCAGGCCGTGAAAGCGCCGGCGCTTTTCCATCGGGGACATCTCCAGCGCCTCTTTCAGGGCGTCCGCGAACGCCTCGATGTCGTAGGGGTTCATCAGAAGGGCATCCTCAAGTTCCGAAGCCGCGCCTGCGAACCTGCTGAGCAGCAGCACTGCTTCGCCGTCGGGCCTGGCGCCAACGAACTCCTTGGCGACGAGGTTCATGCCGTCGGCCAAGGAGCTGACAATACAGACGTCCGCCAGGCCGTACAAGGGTAGCAGCGCGCCCAAGGGATAGCTTTGCTTCAGGAGGCGGATGGGTTTCCAGTGCCCAACCTGGTACTCCTGGTTGATCTCTACCATGAGGTGGTATAGCTCGTCATTGAGCAGCTTATATTCACCGATATGAATGCGGCTGACAGGCCCCACCTGGAGAAAGGTGAACCGGCCTTGATACTCGGGGTACTTCCCCAGAAAAAGGTCAATGGCCTTAAACCGCTCTGGTATCCCCTTGGTGTAGTCCAGCCTGTCAACCCCCAATCCCACCAATTGATGTTGCAGGCCCATCTCGTAGCGGAGGCGCACTACTTCGGAAAGCACCCGCTCCTCCGGACAGCCATTGCTGGTCTCCGAGTTCGCCCCCCTTGGTCTTGCGCCCTTTGACAGGCCTATCGGTTACCTCAAACTCTGGGGAATCGTACGACGGCATGGGGATCGCGTCTTGGGTGGGTGTGCTTACGTGTGGAATACCGCGGGTCCGGAGCCCGTCGACCGCACGTTAGGCCTGACCGATGACGCTGGTGTGCCCGTGGACGACTCCCTAGCCGGGTTGGCCGCGGCATTTGGTCAGGATGCCATGCTCGGAACCACCGCGCCTGCCCGCGTAACCCCGTCCGTTTCCTCCAACCCCTCGATTCGGCCCTAACCCGGTCGCAGGTCACGTCTGGGGCCTCCGAGCGGCCATCGGGACCGTGCGGGGCCCGGGTGGAGCCCGGGGTTACGTCACGGGCTCTAACGGCGTTATCCCCGCCGTGTCCAGCCTCCGTTTCGCCTCCTGGTAGACGTCGTGTGCCAAGGGCCCCTTCGTCGCAGCGGCGGCATTCGCTCGTAGGTGCTCCGGGTTCATCGTCCCCACGATGGTCGTGTCCAGGGCTGGGTGGCTGAGGGTAAACCGCAGGATGAACTCCATGGGCGTCGCATCCTCCAAGAGGTCTTCAAGCCCGGCCCGCTTCCACCGCTCCCACTGGTCCTGGCGCCGGGTCTGCCCCGACGGCGCACCCTTCGCCACGCCACCTCGGACCACCACGCCGGCCCCAGTCTTGTCCGCCGCGAACAGGACCTCCTCGTGGTCCCGTTCCACCGCGGAGTAGGGCACCTGGAAGACGTCGAATACGCCCATCCCGATCTGCTCCGAGAGGTTCGGCCGTGTTCCAGAGACACCGAGAAACCGCACCTTTCCCTGCCGCCGCAGCTCCTGCAGAGCCTCCAAGGCCCCGTTTTCCTCCAGGGTCCTCTTGGACGGGCTCGCGTGAAACTGCATGACGTCGATGTAGTCCGTCTTCATCCGCCGCAGACTCTGCTCGACTCCGGCGATAACGTTCTCCCTGGTGAACACGTGAGGGTAGTCCCCTCGTCCGGCGCCCGGCGGAGCGCCTGCAGCACAGCCGCACTTGCCGGCCAGGTAATACTGAGACCTTCGGTTCGAGATAAACTCGCCAATGAACTCCTCACTCGACCCATAGTCGATGGACGTGTCGATGTAGTTGATGCCGGCGTCGAGGACCGCGTTCAGTACAGTCTTCGCCTGTTCTGGGGTGATCTCCCGCCCGCGCGGCGCTCCTCTCAACTCCATTGCCCCATAGCCTAGGGCGGTGACGGTCAGCCCCGTGCTCCCCAGCCTGTGTGTTGGTAAATCAGCCATGACCGCTCCCAAAGATTTGCCCAAGATTTTGGTAGACTAAACCATTCTCCCACAAGGTGATCGATATGCCGGTCCTCCAGGGTCTCCGCGTCGTCGATCTCTCCCAGATGTGGGCCGCGCCCGGTGTCAGCATGTACCTGGGGGACCAGGGGGCCGAGGTAGTCAAGGTCGAGCCTCCCAACGGTGACATGTCCAGGGGTCTGGGCACCACCCCTTACCTGAAGGAGAACAGCAAGTCCTTCATGGTGGTGAACCGAAACAAACGCGGCATTGTGGTGGACATACGAAAGCCTGCGGGCCGGGAGGTTGTGCTCCGTCTTGCCCGAAAGGCCGACGTCCTCGTGGAAAACTTCCGCCCTGGCGTCGCCGAGCGCCTCGGGGTCGGGTACGACGATCTCGGCGCCCTCAACCCCCGCCTCATCTACTGTTCCGTCAGCGGCTATGGTCGCAAAGGTCCCTACGCAGAGCGGCCCGCCTACGACCGAATTCTGCAGGGCCTCTCTGGCGCGATGTACCGCCGCATGCCCGAGGGCACCCCCATCAGCACTGGAGTCTGGATCGCCGACTGTTCCACGCCCATGCTTATGGGCTTCGCCATCATGCTCGCCCTGTGGGAGCGGGAGAAGACGGGGTTGGGCCAGCGGGTCAGCAGCTCCCTCCTCCAGGCGGCCCTCGCGATGCAGTCCGTCGACCTCGTCCTGCCGGAGGACGACCCGACTCCTTCGGACGAGGAGCGCTACCAGGGCACGGGGATCTACCGCTGCGGCGATGGCCAGTACATCAACCTGGTGGCTCTGGCCGATCACCAGTTCGCCCGGCTGTTGAGCACCATGGACCTCGACCACTTGAACCAGGACCCCCGGGCCAAGGACCCCTACCGCAAGATGCAGTTCCGGGGCGAAGTGGCCCAGGTGCTCGAGGGTATTTTCGAGACCCGCCCGGCCGGCGAATGGTTGGATCTCCTCCAGAAATCGGACATTCCCTGCGGCCCGATCCTGGACCGGCGTGAGGTCTTCGACGAGCCTCAGATTCTGGAGAATGAGATGCTTGTCCGCACCGAGCATCCCGCCGCAGGCCGGGTCAAGATGCTGGGCATCCCCTTCGAGCTCTCCCGGACCCCCGGCGGTATCCAGCGCCCGGCTCCCGTGCTGGGTCAGCACACCGAGGAGGTGCTCCGGGAGCTGGGGTATTCGGAGGAGGAGATCCACGGACTGCGGGCCGAGGCGGTCATCTAG
>CAZPYZ010000449.1:0-4230 GCA_964590215.1 uncultured Dehalococcoidia bacterium
GCCCGCGGCGCCGGTTACCCCAGGGCTTTCGTCTTCGAGCAGGTCGAGGACTTGCAAAACCGGCTCAAAGAGGTCCTTGCAGGCCCGCATCCCACCCTGGCGGTCCTCAAGGTCGCCTCCCACGGACGCCGCCCGCCCGCGGGAACCCCGACCACCGCCGATGCCTACGCCCGTCTCAGGGAGACCCTCGGCAAGGGCTAGCGGAACATCTGATTCACGCGGAATTTCGCTGTTTAGGGTCTGGCGCCCATGGGCATGTCGAGCTTCGCAGCCCGCCGATCGCTGCCGAAATACCGTCTGATGGGGGGACGATGTCATTGAGAGCTTCGGCAGGCGGGGGAACGCCGCCAGACACCCGGAATGACATCCGGCGTCCGCGCCTGTCCTTGGGAGGCGCAGGGGGGTGGCGGCGACACCCGCGGCGGGCGCGGTGGCAATCTGGGGGGAGGTATCCAATGCCACCGCGGGCCGCCGTGCCTAATGTCATCGAGAGGCCTCACGCGGCCTTGGGCCACGTGCCAGCGATGAAAAGGGGTAGGGCCGCAAGCCGCGGAGCATCCAAGGGTGGGCGGGCGGGCCCACAGACCCGGGGGGCATGCTCAAGATGGGAACAGACCAGCAGCTGTGCTGGTTCTTAACGCCAGGATCGTCCTTTGTCTCTGTGCGCCGAAGCAGGTGTAACGGGTCCGTAAATCTGTGAAATCCATGGTCAACGGTGGTGAGGGGTGGGGTGGCCCAGCAATGGACGGCGTCGCGGCGCTGAAGGTTGTCTCCGCCTACCGCACCGATCAGGTTGTCCTCACCCACATGTCGGCCATCTACGATTGGTCCCTGGTTTCAGGTCGGCCGGACCTCGACGTAGACATCGTTCGGCCCATGTCGAAGTGCGCCGATATCGCCCTGGGCATCGCGCTGGCCCGGCCGGATATCGAGATCTGGGTCTTGGACGGCGACGGATCCCTTCTGATGAACCTTGGCTGCCTTGTCACCATTGCTCACCAGTCGCCGAAGAACTTGGTCCACTTCGTCTACCAGAACGGCACCTACGACAGCACCGGCGGCCAACCTGTGCCAGGCGGTGTCTCCGTCGATTTTGCCGCCATGGCCCGAGGTGCAGGCTACCGCGGCGCCGCTACCATTCACAGCATCAAAGAGTTGACCGCGCGCCTGCCTGAGCTTCTGGCAGGGCTCAGACCCTGTCTGGTCGCGCTCAAGGTGGCGGCGGGCCCAGGGCGGCCCTACGCCGACGTCACGGCCACCGGCCGGAACCTCGACCGCTTGCGCAGGCGTATCATGAGTCCATGACTGCTCAAATCAGGACGCAGCCCGATGCGGCGTTTCTGGAGAAGCTCGAGGCCAATGCGGTGCGGTTTGCCCGGGGCGCAGGCGACATCGTCCTGGGCCATTTCCGCACCGCCCTCGACGTCGAGTACAAAGCCAGAGGCCAGAGCAGCCCGGTCACCGTGGCCGACCGGGAGTCGGAAGAGTACCTCCGGAGGATGATCACCGAGACCTACCCCACCCACAGTATCCTGGGGGAGGAGGGGAAGGACTGGGCGGGGTCCGGTGATGACTTCACGTGGGTGCTCGACCCCGTCGATGGCACCGCGAACTTCATCAGCGGCCTGCCGATCTTCGCGGTGTCGATTGGGGTGCTTTTCGACGGGGAGCCGGTGGCCGCGGCGATTTTCGTGCCGACCAGCAGCTTCCTGCAAACCGGCGTGTACCACGCCCGTCGAGGAAGTCCTGCCTTCCTCGACGACACACCGATTATGGTCGCTGCTCAGCCGGCCCCGGAAAGCTCAAAGCTAGCCGCCCTGCCCGGCTTCTTCTGGCGCCGGATCCGATTTGGCGGAACCCTGCGGCAAAGCCACGGCGAGCCCCGCACCCTGGGCAGCATCGCGGTGGAACTGGCCCTCACTGCGTCGGGGACGCTTCAATATGCCTTCTTCAACCGCCCAAAGATCTGGGATGTGGCGGCCGGCGTCCTCCTGGTCAGACAGGCGGGGGGGCTCGCACTGGCGCAGCCGAGGCGCTCGGCCCCCTGGCTTCCCCTCAGCCGCTTCGAGTCACCGCCCTCACGCCGGCGGGGCCACCCCGGAGCCTTCAGCCCTGCCAGGAATGAACGCAGCGACCAGCCCGCGCGGGAGAATCCGGCACAAGCGCTAGAACGGCTGAGGAACTGGGGCGCTGCAGTCGTGGTTGGGAACCCGGAGATGGCCTGGGCCGTGGCCGGAAGCATCCAGCGCCGGCCGGACCTCTTCCGCCCCATCGGGGCTATCGTCAAGAAGGCCGTTCAGCTGCCGCTGTTCACCAACGGTACCCGCCGCCCGCGTGTAACTCCTTCAGGGAAGGGGCCAAGAAGTGCGGAAAGCAGGAAAGAAGGAAATGAAGGCCCGCCCCGTGCTTCCTGATTTCCTAAATTCCTGACTTCCTTCCCCCCTGTCCTACACTGCCGGCCATGGTACGCTGCGCCACGGCCCCGGTTCCGGATACATGCCCGTCTCTAATAGCCTCCCCAGCCGTCCGCCCAGCGCCTCCATCTCGGCCGGGGCTATCAGCTCTCGCAGCTCGGCCCCCACGTCACCCTGAGCAAGTTCCTCTGCGAACTCGGAAAGCGCCTGGTGCAGCGATGGTGGTATCGCTGTTCCCTTGAACTCCCAGATCACTGTTCGGAGCTTGGGCACCGCGTTGAAGGTGAGTCCGTGATCGATACCCCAGACACGATCGTCGGCGCCTAGTAGACAGTGACCTGCCTTCCGGTCGGCGTTGTTGGTGAGCCAGTCGAAGGCCGCTATCCGCTGCAGCTCCTCACTTCTTTCCTCCCGGAACGTGAAGTAATTCGCTCCCCGAACGGACGGGATGAACAGGATGACGGCCCCAATCCCGTGGGGACCATCCCGGATCACGGTGGGCGGGATGAAATCCCAACTGAGAGCCTGACTCACCAGGTAAGATGCGTATTCCCGGCGGTACAGCGTCCCATCGGGGAAGTCGTAAAGAGGGGCCTCCCCTCGGCGGGGCTTGTAGATCGCCAGGCCGGGCCCCGCCTCGCCCCCATCCAGCTTCGCGACGAAGGTGTAGTTTGACCCCCAAGGATGCAGCTGGCACTCCAGAAACTCGGAGTTGCCCAGAAGGTCCATCACCCGTGGACTGTCGGGGCGCCACGGTTCACCCTGCAGTGGTTCGACCTGAATAAGTTCAGTCATCCTTGTGAATCGTTCATGGGCCAGTGATGAAGATGTGGCACAGCCGCCCCCGGCTGTGCGCGGCGGCTCGCCTCATGCGGAGACCCGGTGGTGCCCGTTGCTCCTGACGCACATGTGGCCGCCTGGGTCGATGGGACCGCCGCAGAGCTGGCACAGGGGGCGGCCTGCTGCCACCACCTCCCCGATCCGCTTGCTCAAGGCCTGCATCTGCTCCCGGCTGGCCCAGAACTGCACCACCGGCTCTTCCTCCTGCGCCTGGGCCAGCAGTACAATCATGTCCCGGTTGGGGTCGTGCCCCAGACCGAGGCGGCCTGCCCGGAACTCGGCGGCTGGCTTCCCGGGAGGGTCGTCCGTGCTCAGGAGGGCCTCAGGTGGCTGGGCGGTCGCTTCTTGCCGGCCGGCCAGCAGTTGGTCGATGGATTCCCCCAGGGTCTGGAGCTGCGTCTTCTCCAACCAGACCCGGACCCATCGGTCTGGGTGGCCCGCTACAAGATAGAAGGTGCGCTGGCCTGGCGCACCGCGGGCCGCGGCAAGCAGTTCGGTCACGTTTTCGAAGACGATGCGTCCTGACGCCACGGCGTCCATTGTCCCCGGAATCGGAAGGGAGATCAATGCAAGTCGACGTAACACTTACCCCGCAGGAGCTGGCCCGTCTCGACCTGCAGGATCGCGTGGTCGCCGTGATCGACGTGGTGAGGGCCTCCAGCACGATGGTTCAGGGCTTGGCCAGCGGCTGCCTGGGGTTCATTCCGGTGCCGACCGTCGCCGCCGCCCGCCGCACCGCCCTCGCCCTTGGCCATGAGCGGGTCCTCCTGGGTGGAGAGCGGGGCGGCCTCGCCGTGAAAGGGTTCCACCTCGGCAACTCGCCCTGGGAGTATTCGCCCGAGCATGTGACAGGCAGAACCATCGTTTTCACCACCAGCAATGGGACCGCAGCCATCGCTGCCGCCGCGCCAGCCAAGGAGGTGATCGTCGCTGCCTTCGTAAACCTCGAAGCGGTGGCACGGTATCTCGCCGCCTC
>CAZPYZ010000450.1:0-4219 GCA_964590215.1 uncultured Dehalococcoidia bacterium
GGCTCCAGCAGCGGCGCCGCCCTCACCATCGCGGCCCACGTCGTGGCCAGCGGCATGGCCAACTACGTCATGTTCGTGGCCGGTGGGGCCCGGGACCCGGCCAACCCCGACGCCTCCATCTTCATGGGGCCGGGCGCGATTGCTCCGGGCGCCCCCGCGGAGTTCGTGGTCCCGTATGGCCTTGCCGCGGGGGCAGGCACCCCCTACGGACTGCTCTACACCCGCCACATGTACCAGTACGGCACCAAACCGGAGCAACTGGCGCAGATGGCGGTGAACCAGCGCTTCAACGCCCAGAAGAACCCCCTGGCTGCCTTCAACGACCAGCCCATCACCGTCGAAGATGTCCTCAACTCCCGCTATGTGAATTACCCGCTCCACCTGTTGGAGTCGGTCATGCCCGTGGCGGGCGCCATCGCGTTCATCGTGTCCTCGGCCGAGCGGGCCAAACTGCTGCGCCAGCCGCCCGCGTACATCCTCGGCGCCGGGATGTGCCAGTTGTACGCCAATAGCTGGCTGAACCCGGACCTGCTGGAAGTCCCGTCCAAGCACTCCTCCAAGGCGGCCTACGCCATGTCCGGGTATGGTCCAAAGGACGTACAGTTCTGCGAATTCTATGACTGATACACCATCCTCGAGGCCGTGAGCCTCGAAGACGCAGGCATCTGCCCCAAGGGTGAGATCGGACCCTTCTTCGAAAGCACCGACACCACTTATAAGGGCACTTTCCCCATCAATACCGACGGCGGCCAGCTCTCCGCGGGGCAGTTGAACCCGACGGGCGCCAGCGGCACCCAGCAGATCGTCGAGGCGACGCGCCAGATCCGGGGCCAGGCCGGCGAGCGCCAGATCGCCCGCCACGACGTCGGGCTGGTGAACACCTGAGGGGGTTCGCCGTCGCAGATGGCGACGATGGTGCTAGGTAGCGCCAATGCTCTCTAAACGAGTCCAAAGTCCCGTGTCCAAAGTCCAAAGTCGGGGGGGCCTTGGACCTTGGACTTTGGACCTTGGACTCCGGAGGTGACATGACCACCATCGGGTATAAGAAACCCCTACCGAGACCGGAGAACCCCACCCTGACCAAGCCCTACTGGGATGCCATCAAGCGCCATGAGCTGGTGATGCAGCGCTGCCGCGCCTGCAACCGCTTCATCTTTTACCCCAGGGAGCAGTGCCCCCACTGCTTCTCCCAGGACCTGGGCTATGACCCTGTGAGCGGCCGGGGGCGCGTCCACGCCTACACCGTCGTCTACCAGCCGGCCCATCCCGGCTTCAACGACGACGCCCCCTACGTCTTTGCCCTGATCCAGTTGGAAGAGGGGGTGCGGATGATCTCCAACGTGATCGGCTGCGACCACAAGGACGTGAAAGTGGATATGCCGGTGGTGGCGACCTACGACGACGTGACCCCCGAGTGGACCCTGGTGAAGTTCCGTCCCGCCACCGCATAGGAACCTGAAACCACAGATTTCACAGATTCCACAGATGGAACCTCCCAACCTCCGTGAGACCGGGTGGGAAATCTCTCAAATCTGTGGAATCTGTGGTTCCCGTCACATCATCCCTGCCGCCTTGAGCTTCTCTACATAAGCCTGCATTCGGTCCTCAGCGTCTTCTATCGTCCGCAGCGCCTCTTCGAGCCTTCCCAACATCCCGCCCGGGACGGCGAGAAGGCACAGCTCCCGAGGGAGCTGGGTGTAGGTCCACATCCCGACGCAGCCCAGGGAGAGGGCGGGTTTGTCCCGGTCGAGGGCGATAGGGAGCACACTGCAGGCGGGCCGGGCAAAGGTAGCGCCCTCTGCGTTGCCGCGCCAGAGCACCTTCCCTGCCACGTCCTGGAGCACGCCGGCCTGCACGATGGTGACCCACATCAGGGCCAGGTCGGGCTCCAAGGGGAAACGCCACAAGGGCCCGTACACGACTCCGTTCCAGGCACGTCGCACCCGAGGCACCTGGGCCGGATCATCAGGAGGAAGAGCCTGCCCTGAGCCTGTCGAAGGGTCCTGAGCCTGGCACATCTCCTCCATCAGCTGCCGCACCTCCTCCATTTGCGCCTCGAACAGCGGCACGCCGGCGACCATACCGCCCACCAGACACCCGAGATGCTGCTCCGCGGGGGAATAGAACACGGCCCTCTCTCCCCACCGCCAGAGGCTGCAGAAGGAGGGTGGCTCCTTCCCCATCACCAGCACCCCATCTGGAGGCTGATCGACGAAGGCCATCCCTACTGGAGGCAGCTCGAGGAACAGCTTCTCCTGCAGCAGCTGAGTGATTTCCATCAGGCCCATGGGACGGATCGTATCATGGCAGTAGCGTCGGGAAGCCGACGCCTACGGAGGGTCGAGGTCTTCTCGCCCGGGGGGTGCGCTATGCCATACGCGACGATCGTCCAGACCGTCCCCGCCGCGTTCTGACGGGGCTGAATAGATTACGTTACCCGTGAGGTAAACCAGCTCCCTGGTATCGGCGACGTCACCTTTGAGATCAGGACCAAGGAGGTCACTATCGAGTTCGACCCCTCCCAGGTCACAGAAGACGAGGTGCGCTCCGCGGTGGCCCGCGCCAACGAGGCGATGGCCGCTCGCGAGGGCCCGGAGAGCCGGGCGGCGGACACTATTCTCTGATGTCGTGAGACGTGAGATAGCGATGACAGTAGTTACGCATCAGGCATCACCCTTGACGGACCGCCTGTTCGACATCTATCACCGACTTCTGGACCACTTCGGCCCCCTGCACTGGTGGCCGGCCGAGTCGCCCTTCGAGGTCATCGTCGGCGCAGTGCTGACTCAAAACACCGCGTGGACCAACGTTGAAAAGGCCATCGCCAATTTACGGGCCAGCGAACTGCTGACGCTTCAGGCGCTCCTGGACCTGCCAGAGGCAGAGCTGGCGGAGCGGATCAGGTCCTCTGGCTTCTACATGGTTAAAGCCAAGCGGCTGCGGGCTCTCCTTCAATGGCTCGGGGAAGACTGGGAGGACCGGCTGGCCGGAGGCGATCTGGAAGAGCTGCGCACGGTGCTGCTGGCGATCGATGGAGTCGGCGCCGAGACCGCCGACTCCATCCTCCTTTACGCCGCAAACCGGCCCACCTTCGTCGTTGACGCCTACACGCGCCGCATCTTGGACCGCATTGGCATCGAACCCTCAGCGCTGACCTACGAAGGCTATCGCCGCCTCTTTTTGGACAACCTGCCTCGTGACGCCTCACTGTTCAACGAGTTCCACGCCCAGCTGGTCTATCTCGGCAAGCACTACTGCAGGAAGCAACCGCGGTGCGCGGCCTGCCCGGCACAAGAGGTTTGCGCATGGCCACGACAAGAGACTTCATCGAAGAAGGCTTGACCGAAGCCTGGCTCCGCCTCCGGGAGACAACTGGGGACCTCACCCAGGACCAACTCCTCTGGCGCCCGGACTTGGCCGGCACGCCCGGCAACTCCGCCGGTTTCCTCCTCTGGCACATAGGCCGGGTGGAGGACAACTTCATCCAGCGCTTCATCCTGCGGGGCGAGGAGGTCTGGGCCCAGGGATGGGGGGAGAAGTTCGGGTACCAGACCCGTGGCATCGGCACCGGCTTCAGTGCGGCGGAAGCGGGAGAGGTCCCCATCCCATCACAGGGGGTACTCTGGGACTATCTCGACGAGGTGCGCAACGGCACCCTCGCCTACCTGGCCGGGCTGGACTGGTCCACCCTTGAAGAGAAGCCACGAGCCGACCGCTTTCCCCAGTGGTCCATCCAGACCATCCTCCGCCAACTCATCGCCCACCCCAACCAGCACCTGGGGCAGATCGATCTGCTGCGCGGCTTGATGGGGTTAGGAGGCGGCTTGGGGTAGGGTCACGGGGGCTGCCTTATGATGTTGCCGGCGCACACCGGTAAGAAGGGAGTTCTAGAAGTGCCGTCGTATAGGGAGCGAGTTGTCCAGAACCCAGAAATTCTGGTAGGAAAGCCGACTATCAGGGGGACGAGGATTTCGGTCGAATTGGTACTCGCCAAACTAGCGCAGGATCTCGACCTTGACGATCTTTTCGCGGCGTATCCGCGCCTGACCCGGGAGGACGTGATGGCGTGCCTGGACTTCGCGCGGATGAGGGTCGCTAAGACCCGACGAGCGAAACATCCGGCCCCGGAGCGGGAGACAGCTAACGCGCCTGCAGAATGAAGTTCCTGCTGGACGAGAATGCCGAGTATGCCATCGCTGAATTTCTCAAGGGACTGGGC
>CAZPYZ010000451.1:0-4191 GCA_964590215.1 uncultured Dehalococcoidia bacterium
ATGTGTATAAGAGACAGGTACAGAACCGCTCCTGTAGTAGCGGCAGCAACGGTCCCCATTGCGAGCGAGCCAGGCCCAGGGGGAACAGGATCAGGGGTGGTCCGGAGCCGCCGGCCTCGTAGCTGATGCCATCGTGAGCGTCTTTCACCCCAGGGAGCCTCGCCCCGAGAGGCCGTTGCCCCTCCGGAAGGCCTTCGAAGAAGGCCGTGAGCCCGCTGGCGAGGGCTTCCGTGCGCTCTGCCGCCACATCCGACCAGCCGAAGAGGGAGTAGTCCGGGAGGGTAAGGAGCTGTCGGACTGGGAGGGCCGCCAGCCGCTGGTAGACCTCTTCAGCAGCGGGCGTTCGGTGCTGACCCATGACGGCAATGGCCCGCCCTGCGAAGGGCGCCAGCGCATCGGGGGAGGCGTTGTCGCCGGTGAACATGCCAAGCCCCGCGATTCGATCAGAAAGGGCCGAGAGCAGCCGTGGCCACTCCAGTTCCATGGTGTGGAGAATGACGTGGGCCTTGGGGATCCCGAGATGGTCGAGGAGGCCTCGCAGGCGGTCTGCTGTTGTTCGCTCCGCTGCGCTCACGATTGTTCAGGCTCCAGATTCACCACGATGTTGTCCGGGGCGCGGGACAGGATGACCTCGGAAGGTTGGTCAGGGCTGGGGTTGGACTCGATGTGGGGGACCCAGGCGGGAACGAAGAGGAAATCCCCTGGTCCGGCCTCGAGATACTCTTTGAAACCCTCGCCGTACCGAACCCCCACACGCCCGCTCACGACGTAGGCCGCGGTCTCGGCCTCGCCATGGTGGTGGGGACCCGAGTCCATGCCTGGGGAGTTGGTCACCCACCCCATCCAGATCTTGGACGCACCCGTGGACTCGCCGTGGATGGCGGCCCTTCGGTACATCGCGGGGGTCTGCGCGGTCTTGTCAGTCAACTCGCTGGATGGGACGACACGTGGGACCGTACCTTTCTTTGCCTGTGTCATGGCGACCCTCCTGTGCTGCGGCGTCTTGCCTGTTGTCGCCGGAGTATCGCGCCGGTGATAGAATGGCGCCACCCCTGGCAGGAGGAGGAAACCAAATGGCGAAGAAACTGATCCTGGAGAGCACCGCCCCGTTCCAGGGGTTGCCCGAGCTCGTCGCCTTCAACGAGGGCCTGTTTGCCGGGGAAGGGCTGGAGGTGGAGTTCGTGCCCCGGGGAGAGAACGCCCCGACTAGGGTGGACGCTACCATCACCAGCCACACCGCGGCGAATGCCTTCGGAAGCCACGGCAGCAGCGCGGAACAGGGGAAGGCCGCCATGTTCAACGCCTGCGAGTGGGGCAACTACTGCCGCGTCGAGCAGTCCTCCACCGGCGGGCGCCAGGTAGGCCGCCGCGCCATCGTGACCTACGGAGCGCTTGCCGTTGCCCCAGACTCGAACGTGTACACTCCACAGCAGCTCGCAAACCGGACGGTCGGCGTGCCCTACTACGCCGGCACTCATTACCTGGCCATGCTGATGCTGGAAGGGTTCCTCCCCCGGGAGTCGATCAAGACCTGCCTTGCACCCAACGGCGCAAAGCTTCGGTTGCAGGCCCTCCTGAACGGGGAGCTGGACGCGACGACCCTCACGGAGCCGTACATCACCGTCGCCGAGCGCAAGGGGTGCCGAATCATCCTGGAGGCGCCCTACCACGGCACAGAGGTCGCCAGTCCGGGAGTGGATGCCGAGACCTACGCGGCCTTCAATCGAGCCGTACGCGAGGCGGTGCGTCGCATCAACGCCGACAAGCGAAAATACCTGCAGTACTTCATCGACTACCATAAGGCAGATCCTGACGTGGCTGCCCTCAGCGTCGATGATCTACGGCCGGGGCGCTTGGTGGTGGTGGAGCCGGAGCCGATCCCCGCAGACGAGCTGCGACGCACGTACGAGTGGATGCGCAGCTGGGACCTTATCGGGGACATGGACTGGCGGGAACTGGTTGATGTGCAGCGGCAGAGCGTTGCTCATGTCTAAAAGGACGGCCGGAAAGCTGGTAACACTGGGGCTCTGCCCCAGACCCCAGGTTCACGCCAGGAACGTTTTACCCATCTTCCCCCCGGTGAGTGCGGCTTTCCGGCCGCACTCCTAGAACCTGCCATGAACCTTCCGCCTATAGCGGCCACCACCACCGGTAGCTTCCCACGGCCGGCTTGGCTGGCCGAAACCAACCGCACCGCCGTCGTCTTCCGTCTCGAGGGTGAACCCCTGCGGGAGGCCCAGGACGACGCGACAGCGCTTTCCCTGCGAGAGCAGGAGGCGATGGGGTTGGACCTGCTCACCGACGGAGAGCAGCGGCGGATCAGTTTCATCAACCACGTCATCGCGGGCATGGACGGGTTCGATTTCACCCGCACCAGGCCGAAGGCGATCCGGCGGAGAGATGTCGCCAACCGTGAGGTGCCCATCGTGGTCGGCGCGGTGCGCCGTCGGGGTCCCATCGTCGTGGAGGACCTCCGGTTTGCCAAGGCCCATACCACATGCCCGGTCAAAATGGCGGTCCCCGGTCCGTTGACGGTCGTCGACACCACCTTTGACGAGTACTACAAGGATGAAGAGGCACTGGCCATGGACGTGGCCGTGGGCCTCAACGCCGAGCTGCTGGAGCTACAGACTGCGGGCGCCGACATGCTCCAGATCGATGAGCCGGCCATGACCCGCTACCACGAGAAGACGGCTGCCTTCGGCGCCCGCGCGCTGGACCGCTGCCTTGAAAATGTGACTGTCCCAACGGTGGTCCACCTCTGCTACGGCTATCCCGGCGGTGAGCGACAGCAGCACCAGTATGAGTACCCGGAGCTGCTCCAGGTCTTGATGGGCACCCGCATCTCCGGTTTCTCCGTCGAGTTTGCCCGCAGCGGCTACGATCCCGCCGTGTTGGCGGCCTGCGCGGGCCGGTTGGTGATGTTCGGCTGCGTCGATCCAGGAGATACGCCGGCCGAGCCTGTGTCCGTCGTGGTGGACCGGGTCCGGGCAGCGCTGAAGTACGTGGATCCGGCGCGCCTCTTGATCACCCCGGACTGCGGGTTGATGACCATTAGCCGGGACCTGGCCAGACGCAAAGCGGAGGTGCTGGTGCAAGCGGCAAGGGAAGTGCGACGCTGGCTGTAGAATCAGGGGGCCTCACCCAGCCTGTCCCAAGGAGCGGGAATAGGTGGATACACCGCTCCCGTAGGGAGTCGGGATCACTCAGCCAGTTATCAAGAGCCTCGACTTGGTCATCCGATCTCCTTTATCCAGGGATTTCAGGAAGGCAGCGGAGACGGTCTGAACTATCTGAGTGAATGGGGATCGTCCGCCGGCGAAGGCTGGTGAAGGGGACCAGCTCTGGGCAAATAGGGACGGCCCGCCGCCATGCAGAGCCGGCCTGGATGAAGCTTCACGCTTTCCCCCTAAGCCATGGCCGGATGGGAAGGGCTGGCCGCCGACAAAAGACGACCCTGGAGGCGAACCCCAACCGGTCTAGAACAGCGAGAGCCTCTGCCTCATCCTGGTCCGTTGAGACCTCTAACAGAAGCTGCTCGTCGCCGTAGTCCGGGTCCACGAGGGTCTGAAGCCGCATCCGGCCGTCGGGGAAGTGGGGCGCCAAGCTGCTGCGCGGCGCTGATCCTTGCGCAATTTGTCGAGGATGGCCTCGTCCTCCAGCTCGCCCGCCAATTGGTTCATTTTGTCGGGGTCGAACCCCGGCCTGAGTCCCAAGGAACGAGCTTTGGTACGGAACGGTTCGCGGGCGCTTGGGGCGCCCGCTGCGCTTAGACCGAGGCGGAGAACTTGGTTCACCACCTGCCGGAAAGGCCGCCGCGAGCGGTCGGCTTCTTCCCGGAGAAGGACGGCTACGTCGTCGTCTAAGGTGAGCGTCGTTCTCATGGGAACATCATGGTGTCTAGTAACAATCTCGGGCGCGAGGGCGGGGCTGCTAGCTACCCTCCAGGAATCAGGTTCCCCATGGCCCAACGTGCTACCTACCGAACGGTAGGTTGGCAGCCCAGGTATCAACATCGCCAGGGTCCAACCGTTCCAACCCCTCAATCCGGGAGAGACGGGCGTCGGCAGACACGACACGCCGGATGCCCAGCCGGCGCATCACGGCGGCGTGCACGCCATCCCGGGCCTCGAGACCGGCCTGGCTCGCCGTGATCTCCGCCGCAACTTCCACATCCGTTCCGTAGACAGC
>CAZPYZ010000452.1:0-4191 GCA_964590215.1 uncultured Dehalococcoidia bacterium
TTGCCGGCCGCGTGAGGAGAAAAGAACTCCGTTACTTCGTCATCATAGAACGTGAGGCCCGTGGCGCCGAGGCGGAGGGCGTACGCCGCCAAGTAGAGCTTCCCTCCCATGATGCCCGCTTCCAACTGCGCGGCGCGGTAGCCGCGGTTGCCCCGCCGCTCCAGCAGCGGCTGCAGGTTGGTCATGTAATAGACGTTGACGCTGGCATCGGCTGGCAGGGCCTGGTCGAGACCGAGATGGCCGGCCCGCTCGCGGAACTCTCCTGGCCGCAGAAGCTCGAGGGCCGGCGGGATGCCAGGGTTCCCAGGGTGATAGATGTACGCGCCGCTCTCCAGGCCTTCCACCGCGTTCACGATGAGGTAGAGGTCGTTCAAGCCGCCCATCAGGCCGGCCGGGATCCCTCCCCTCGACCGTTCGAGCAGGGTCGAGAGGTGTTCGAAGCTGATAGGCGCGCGGGCAAAGCGGCGGCTGGAGCCCCGCCGGCGGATGACCGTGGGCACGCTGTCCTCAGGGAGATCGGACAGTGGGCGCAAGGGGATTTCTCCTCCGCGGTCTTCAAGGACCTCGGGCGATCCCCCCGCGCGCCAGGCGCGCACCTCCTCCTCATTGCCCAGGCTTGAAGCCGCGTGCATCTGTCGAATGGCGGCGTAGTCGGTCTCTCGAGGGGATAAAGGGGTGGTGGGCAAGGAGATCGCCTCGAAGGAAGGCGCCGGCAAAGAAGCCGGCGCCCCCGCCCCGAGGGCGATCACCGCGAGCACCCCCTCTCGCTGGGTGTCCAGTCCCAGCAAACTGCTGACAGTATCGTCCGCGAAGCCGAGGGTGATGCGCGCGGGAAGGTCAAGGGCGGTGGCGATGGCCAGCAGGTTAGCCAGGATGGTCCCGGCGTCCCAGAAGCAGTGGCGGTACGCTCGTTCCCGGTATTTCCAGGCGTTCCGCCAATAGGTGCTGGCTGCAACCAAGACGGCTGGAGCGTTAGCCACAGCGGTCTCACGGGCGGTGGCGCTGACGAGGACGGCGCGATGATCGCCCTCACGTAAGCGGCGCAGGGAGTGGTCCTGGACACCGAAATGGTAGACGCCCGCGGGCAGGCCATCCAAGTCGCCACAGGCGACGTAGAGGTCGATATGATAGAGCGCGCCCGTGCAGGAGGCCGCCCGGAATAGCATCTCCCCGCCGGGGTAGGTGATCTTCTTGGTGATGCCTCCCGAGTAGTGCAATACCGCCGCGAGGGCTGGCAGGTCAAGGGAATTGCCAGGCGAGGTCGACTGCCGGCCGGCCAATGCATCCAGGGCACCGGGTCTTTGCGGCGCGGCCGGTTCAGGAAGAGGAATCGGCGCCAGGTCCGTATAGATCTTGTACGGAATTGGCTGGTTCGGCCAGTCCAGGCCCTGGGGGCCGGAGCGGACGCTTTGATAGCTGTGCTTGGTGTGGTTATGGTAGGCCCAAGCTGCCTGTACGTCGCGGTTCATCATTCTGCGCAGGCCTAGAAAATCTTGGGGGCGGGAGGGCCCCTTACTTCCTGACTTCCTCAGACCCAAACAGATCAACGACTTCGCTGACGCGCTTGACGTCTTCCAGGCGCCAGAGGACTTCCAGTGCCGCGTTCGCCCGGGCCGGCTGAATCACGCCGGTAGCGAACTCCCGAAACTTGGCCTCGATGTCGGCGTCGCTCATGGGATTCTTAACGTGGCCCTTGGGGTAGGTTGCCCGCTCCACCCAGTGTGCGCCAGACTTCGTGATGACCTCGATTTCGGACATGAACTCCGCGGGAAAGCGGGCGGTGAACTCCTTGTTCTCGGAGATCTTGATCCGGTGCATCAGCGGGCGCAGCGCCGGGTCCAGGAAACGCTGGGGCTCGAAGCTCGCGGGGCTGATCCGGCCGTCCACCAGGGCCACGGCCAGGAGGTAGGGCAGGCTATGGTCTGCGGTCTCCCGGGTGCGAGGGTCCCATTTGGCCGGCTCGCTGCCGATCTCGCTGTACGCCACCCAGTACGTCTGCACGTTCAGGGCCTCTATCTCTGGAGCCTCCACCTTTTCTCGGATCGCGAAGGCCATGGCCAGCGGCGCCTGGGAGTGGTATTCGGTGGGATGGAACTTCAAGTTGACCCTCTCCATCGCTTTGGGGCGCCCGCCCCCGGATGAGGCCACCGGTCCAAGCTCCAGCGCAAATGGACCGGTTACCTGCTCCCAAATCCCGTGGTGTCCCTCGAAGGCGGCCGTGGGGCCCGTCATTCCCCCCTTGGCCAGTTGCGCGGCGAAGAGGCCGGCCTTGGCCGCGTGCGCGGTGGCGACGCCTTTCCACATCGCCAGCTCGCCCGCCCGGGTCTGCCGGGTGGGCACGTTGGCCGTGACCGCAATGGCTATGGCGTCCCCGGTCTGCTCCAAGGAGAGCCCGAGCAGCTTTCCGGCCGCCGCGGCCGCGGCCGGGGCGATGAAGGCGCCCTGGTCCCACCCGCGCTCCCGTATCGCCACCTGGTCTGCCAGGGCCGCGAACAGCTCGTAGCCTGCCAGCGTAGCGAGGATCAAGTCCCGGCCCGACGCGCCTGACGCCTCACCGGCGGCCAGGATCGCGGAGAACATGTCGCTGGGATGGCCGGACCCGACGGAGTTGTAGCTATCGTTGGCGTCCAGATAGCGGACCATCACCGTGTTGGCGAAGGCGGCCATCTCAGGGGTTGTCTGCCGGCCGTCAACCAGCACCCGCGCGCCGGGAGTGGCCGAAGCGTCCGCAGCGAGCCGGCGGGCGATGGCGGCGGGCTCGCTCTTGTACCCACCCAGCGCGCACCCGAAGGTGTCGATGATGCGGCGCTTCGTCTCGTGGACCGTGGTTGAGGTCAGGTCCTGCCAGCCGAGGGACATGACATAACGTGCCAGGAGTTCCGTCGTCTTGTCCATGTTGGCCCACCTCCGCTTTGCTGGTTTACTGCGCTGCCGGCCTGCCGACCTGCTGATTTACTGATTTACTGACTTACCTCTACCTGCCCGATGTTACAAGAAAGCGAGCGCGCTTGTTATAGTGTTGTCAAACATGCTGCGGTGACGGGACGGGCCCCAGTACCCACCTTACGGCCTCCGCCGCCGCGGGAGGATAGCCATGGCGAGGTCCATCTGGCGGGGTGCCATCAGTTTCGGACTGGTCAGCATCCCCATACGCCTTTACACGGCCACGGATAGCAAGGACGTTTCTTTCCACCTGCTCCACAAGGCGTGTCACAGCCGGATCAAGCAACAGCGCTATTGTCCCCATGACGAGATGGTGATCGAGTGGGGCGACGTCGAGCGGGGGTACGAGTACGCCAAGGACCAGTACGTGGTGCTCGAGGAGGAGGACTTCGAGAAGGTCCCCATTGCAACTACCAAGGCCATCGATATCACCGCTTTTGTCGGACTGGACGAGGTCGACCCCCAGTACTACGAGCGGAGCTACTATCTCGAGCCCGAGGACGTGGGGAAAAAGCCCTACGCCCTGCTCCGGAAGACCCTGGAAGAAACGCGCCGGGTAGCCGTAGCGAAGGTCGCGCTCAGGCAGAAGGAGCAGCTTTGCTTGATACGGGCCAAGGATTCCGTCCTGGTCATGCAGACCATGTTCTATCCCGATGAGCTAAGAAGTGAAGAGGAACTGGCCCTTCCCGGCTCAGAGGTAGCAGTGGAGGCAAGAGAGCTGCAGATGGCGCGGTCGCTGGTGGACATGCTCACCGCGGAGTTTGAGCCGACCCAATATCGGGATCACTACCGGGAGGCCCTGCTGGAAGTCATAGAAGCAAAGGTGTCCGGCCACGCCATTGCCGAGGCGCCCCCGGCCCAGGGCAAGGTGGTCGATCTCATGGAGGCGTTGCGGGCGAGCGTGGAAGCCGTGAAAAAAGAGCGTTCGGCTCGAACCGCGCCCGCAAAGGATGGCGCCGAAGCCGAGCCTGTTGCATCTGCCCCGGCCCGGCGGCGGAAGGCCGGGTAGGCCCAGTTGGTAGTGAGCGCGTCAGCGCTCGGGGAGTCGCGGGCCTTAGTAACCTGTTTCATTAATACGGTGACGAAGCTGGTTTTGTCACCCTGAGGAACGAAGGGTCTGGCGGCGGCAGGGCCTCCCCACCAGACGCCGTCCTGAGCCCGTCGAAGGATGCTTCGTGCCTCAGTATGACAACGCCAGGAGCGTTTTCGGGGATACGTGCCCGAAGGTATCAAACGGTGTACTTAGCC
>CAZPYZ010000453.1:0-4190 GCA_964590215.1 uncultured Dehalococcoidia bacterium
GCTGTGTTGGACTGCGGGCCGATTTTCATCCCCAGGAGTGCAGGCGCAAGCCGGCTTTGGCGATTGCGAGCTCCGCCCTCGCGGCCTCACCCAATCCAACGGCGGTCGGCAGGAGTGGTTATCCGGGGTGGGGACGGCGTTTCGTTGCGGCCGGGTGCCCCTCCAGCCCCGGATTGCCACACCGGCAGGGTCCTCCGTGGTACTGGCTTGGTTTGGCAAGCCGCCTCGCAATGAACAGTCACAAGCTCTCAGGGTGACAGCGCGAGCGGCCCGACCGCTAGATCGTGTACCGAGGGTACCTGGCTCGGCCCTCATCGCCGGCTTCCCGGGTGAAGATGTGCTTGCCCGACAGGCTTTCGATAACTCGTGTGGCTGCTTCGGCGACCGGCGTCTCGGGGGATAGGCTTAGGTCCTCCGTCAGCGGTAGTTGCTCCGGCCCGGGTCCTACCCGCACAGCCAGGATCGGCGCGGGATGGAGTAGGACCTCGATGGCCTGTTCGGCGTCAGGTAGCGGGGGGGTCGGAGCCAGCACAATCAGGCCGGCATCCAGGAGAATCCGTGCCACCTCCCCGAAGCGGCGAAGCGCCTCGTTGCTCCCCTTCCCCCCTTCGAGACGCCGTCTTGAGCCCGTCGAAGGATTCTGCGCCGTGCTTACTCTGAGCGACGCCGAAGGGCTCAGAATGACGTTGGGTTCCAGGTCCGCATCCAGGCCATACCTGAGGTTGTCCGGGTCCATGAGATACACCCTACGCCCATCGGCCAACAGGACCGCCTCCAGGTGCTGGGCCAGGGAGCGCTGATAAGCATGATGCTCACCGCCAAACAGCACCAGCGCCGAACGGTGGCCGTAGGCCAGCGCTCGCTCCTCCTGCCCTACCTGCCCCTTTACCCAGGACAAGTCCCGCCGCCGGGCCTCGTCCCGCAGGCCGGCCTCGGGCTCCGGGACGCTCTGGGTGATGATGCCGCCTCCGGACACGTCGTAGCCGTCAACCAGGACAAAGCGGCCTGTCACCGGCAGATCGGCGTAGAGGTCATAGGGCAAGGGAGTGCGGGTCTGGACCGTCAGCTCGGCAACCTCGTTCTTGTGGACCTCCCCGTCTCCCTCCCGGCTTCCCAGGTCGCCCGAGTCCAGAATCCGGTGAATGGCCTCCACCCGGCACCGTACTTCATAGGTGGCCAGTCGCAGCAAGTACTCCCGATCCGTGGTCAGGGGCTGGTTGCCCATCCAGAAGAGGTGGCACCGGAACCCGCTGGAGACCAGGGGTGGTGCATGCTCATGGCACGCGACCTCGCCTCGTTCCACGAAGATCTGCTCGTCCAGGGTGACTCCGATGGAGCGCCCGGCCACGGCCCGGTCCGGAGGGGGCTCCTCCGCGAAGGCTTCGATGGTCTTCACCACCGCGGTCTTGCCGGAGGGAGAGAAAAGGAGGCGGTCGCCGGCGCGCAGCCGTCCCGACGAGAGCCGGCCCGCCAGGATGCGCCGGGCGTCGAACTTGTAGACGTCCTGAATGGGGAGACGGAGGGGGGCCTCCTCCCTGGGCGCCTCTTTCCGGAAATGGCCTAGGGCGTCCAGGACGCTAGGGCCGTGGTGCCAGGCCATCCTGGGACTCGGCTGTGTGATGTTCTCTCCCAGCCGGGCGCTGGCCGGCACGACGTACTCTGGATGAACGCCAAGGCCCCCCAGAAATGAGCGGTAGCCGGCCTCGATGTCCCGAAAGGCTTGCTCCCGGAAGCTAACCAGGTCCATTTTGTTGACCACCACCGTGACCTGGGGGACGCCGAGCATAGAGAGCAGATAGCCGTGACGCTTGGACTGCTCCTGGATCCCCTCGGCGGCGTCTATTACCAGGAGGGCCGCCTCGGCCCGGGCGGCTCCAGAGACCATGTTCTTGAGAAACTCCTTGTGCCCAGGGGCGTCGATAATGATGTACTCCCGCCCGCCCCAGGTGAAAAACGTGCGGGCGGTGTCGATGGTCACCCCCTGCTCCTGCTCCTCCAAGAAAGCGTCGAAAAGGAAGGCGTATTCGAACTCCTTCCCCTGTTGCCGGCAAATGGCCTGCACCTTCTCCAGTTTCCCATCGGGCAACGCGCCGGTGTCGGCGTACAGCCGCCCCAGCAGGGTGGACTTCCCGTGGTCCACGTGGCCCACGATGACGATATTGAGCTTCTCAACCCCGCCCCCGGCATTGAACGCGGAGGCCGCTGAGACCGCAGAGATACTCAAATTTCCTCCCCTCCGCGTCCTCCATGGGCTCCCCGTTGAAACATCACATGTAGCCGTCTTTGCGTAGTAGTTCCATGCCCCGGCCCTCGTCCTGGGCTCTGCCGGCTCGCTCCGCAATGGTCGTCTGCCGTAGCTCCTCCACGATGTCGTTCAGGTTCTTGGCCGTGGACTTGATCGAGAAAGTGCAGGGGGCGCATCCCAGGCTGCGGTAACGGGTCCCGTCGCCCTGGTCCAGGTAAAGGTCGATGATGGGGATGTTCTCCAACCGGATGTACTCCCAGATGTCCAGCTCGCGCCAGTCCAGCAGGGGATGGATGCGGACGTGGGTGCCTGGGGCGAAGCTGACCTTGAACTGGTCCCATAGCTCTGGGGGCTGGTCCCGGAACTGCCACTCGCCCTGCTGGTCGCGGGGAGAGAAGTAGCGTTCTTTGGCCCGGGTCCCCTCCTCGTCGGCCCTGATCCCCATGATGACGCCGGTGAAGGAGTTATCTGCCAGGAACTGTTTCAACGCGTTGGTCTTGAGGGCGGTGCAGCAGACCACCCGGCCCAGCGTATGGTTCATGCCCTCGGCCAGGGCCTGCTTGTTCTGTCCGATGAGGAGGTTCAGCCCCCACTCTCTGGCGATGCGGTCCCGGTACTCGATCATGGCCGGGATCTTGTAGCTGGTGTCGATATGGACCAGGGGGAACGGGACATGTCCAAAGAAGGCCTTGCGGGTGAGCCAGAGCAGGACCGTCGAGTCCTTGCCCATGGACCAGAGCATGCAGAGGTCCGTGAAATGCTTGTACGCTTCTCGAAGGATGTAGACGCTCTGATCCTCCAGGGCCCGCAGCCGGGCCTGGAGCGAGAGGCCTGTTTCCTGGGCTAGGGTCATCCTGGCACCTTTGTCGAGTTAGTTAAGCAACAATATATAAAAAGATGAGTGAAACAGTCAAGAATCAACAGGCGCCTCTATGGGTCCCCTTTTTCTATGGCTGGGTCATCGTCGCCGTCTGCTTCGTCTCGACCTTCTGCTCCGGCGCGACGTCGCAGCTCTTCACTGCCGTCATGGTGGTCCCCATCACCGAGGAACTGGGGTGGTCGCGCACGGAGATGGCGGGGGCGCTGACGCTGGGCGTCTTCGCCACCACCGCTCTGGATGTGGTGCTGGGTCCCCTGGCAGACCGTTACGGGCCCCGGGCTATCGTTTCCCTGGGCGCCCTCGTCGTCGTCGCGGGGTTCCTGGCCATGGCGATGATGCAGGAGCTGTGGCACTTCTACGCGGCCTACGTTCTCGGCCGCGGCGTCGCCCAGGCGGCCATGAGCGGCGTCGTGACCAGCACGGCTGTGACCAACTGGTTCCTCCGGCGTCGAGGGCGCGCCCTGGGGGTGTTGGGCATGGCCTTTCAGTTCTCCAATACCCTGCTCATCCCCGCGGCGGGACTCATCGCTCAGCGCGCCAGCTGGCGCTGGGTCTACGGGCTGCTTGGCGCGGCCACCGCGCTGCTTGTGATTGCCCCGGCGGCGCTGCTCCTCCGCCGTCGCCCCGAGGATCTGGGGCTGCTGCCCGACGGCACTTCCCCGCCGAGCCGTGAGAAGCTGACCTCTCACCAGGCCGATTCTGGAGGATCGCGTAGCGGCGTATTGCATACGCCCAGCCCATTGCATACGCCCCGTGGGGAGGTAGAGGTTAACTTCACCCCACGCCAGGCCGTCGCGACCCGGGCCTTCTGGCTCCTCGCCGGAGCCCAATTTCTTCACGCCTTCGTCAGCGGGTCCCTGACCTTTAACCTCCCTCCCCACTTCACCGACCTGGGGGTGTCCTCCGGCGCGGTTGCAGCAGCTATGAGCCTGTTCGCCTTCGCCAGCGGCTTCTCCAGCACGGTCTGGGGCCTCTTGTCTGAGCGGGTGTCGGAGCGCTCCCTCGCCATCGCAGCCACCTTGCTGGGCGCGGTAGGCGCCGCATTGTTCATCTTCGGACGGAGCG
>CAZPYZ010000454.1:0-4182 GCA_964590215.1 uncultured Dehalococcoidia bacterium
AGCAGCGCGGAGGATCGTCGGCGGAGATAGCTGATGAAGTCGAGCACGAGGCGGTTCCAGACCTCGGGGTTTTCCCAAAACGATCCGTGGCCTGCCTCGGGGACCGTCTCGAAACGGCAGCCGGGGATATGGGCTGCCGAGAGACGCATAAGCGCGGGCGGCGTGACCAGGTCCGCGTCGCCGCAAATCATGAGCACCGGCGCCTTGAGGGTCTCTAGCACCGCGTAGGTCCCCGGATGCCGGGATCGCTGGGCCGGCCCGCTCCGCTCGCCATGGCGGCTGGCGTGCTCGATGTCTAGCCAGCGGCGCGTTCCTTCCGGGTCGGTCGCCCGGTAGCCGGAGCTGAGCTCCCGTATCTCGACGGGCAGGGCGTCTATCGCGGGGGGCCGGTAACGCTCCCGCATCTGGACGTACTCCGCCTCCTGGCTCGCGCCGGCCCCGGCGTCCGCCAGCACCAGGCTGCGCACCCGTTCGGGATGCGTGAGTGTGTAGTCCAGGGAGGGACCCCCGCCGGCGGCGGTGCCCACCAGGTGGAAACGGTCCAGGCCGAGAATCCCTGCCAAGGCGTGGAGGTCGTCACTCGCATAACCGGGCTCCTGGCCTCCGCCGGTCGCCTTGGAGCGGCCCCAGCCCTTGCGGTCATAGGCAACGCAACGGTACCCCGCGCCGGTGAAGGCCGGCAGCTGGTGAACCCAGCAATCGGCATTCCCCGATGCCGCGTGCATCAGGATTACCGGCACACCACTCCCACCGGTGTCTGTGTACCAGAGCTGAGCGCCCGGGACATCTGCATATGGCATGGTGGCCTCCTCGGCGGGGGGTGAGCCCCCGCGCTACGTAATTCCTCTGGACAGCGTGGTGGTGAGCTCATGGATAGAGCCCAGCTTTTCGAGGCTCATGATTTGCTGGTGGAGCAGCTCGACATCACCTGGGGGCAGTTGGCCACCCGCACACTCGCGGTACTTGGCGATGACCTCAGACTCGCTCTGCAGGCGCGCCATCGCGCCCTTAATACTTGCCTTCACAGTACGGCCGTCGCGGAGCGTAACCGTGAGGGATTGAGGCTCCTCGTTCGACGTGAGGGGAACGAACCGGATCCTGGCCGCTACCTCACGGATCCGCGGGTCTTGGACCCGTTGCTCCGTGAGATGCTCCGCCTTGAAGCCACCGTCCAGCAGCGTTGCGGCCAGGATATAGGGCCAGCTAAAACCGGCGGACAGGGTGTCGGTGGCATAGCTGATGCCAGCCGAAAAGCTCGACACCTCCGCCTCCAGAGACTCGACGGACCCGACCGCGAAGGCGTGCTCCCCCATGAGCCGCTGCAGAGCCGCAATGACCCCATGGGTCGGACTGACCGATGGGTACCGCTTGAGGCTCTGGGAAGCGCCGAGCGCGTAGGGGTTGCCGAGCTTCGAGGTGATCGCTGTCCAGTCGCTCTCTCCTGGGAGGCAGAGGGCATTCACCAGTCCGAGACGCGCCTCCAGGATGTCTGGATCTCCCAGCATCCCTCGCTGGGCAAGGAGCGCCGCCTGAACCCCGAAGCTCGCGGAATGGCCAGGAGCGAGGCTTTTCGCCTGGGTCCCCAGCACCTGCCGCACGCCGCCCGAGCCACAGACCGCGTTTCCCATCGCGGCACGCGTCCGCTCTACATCCAGGCCCAACAGCTTGCTGCTGGCCAGAGCCGAGGCGATAGGTCCATACACGCTGAGGTGGTACCACCCTCGTCGCGTTGGACCCGCGTGTTCCGTGTGGGGCCCGTCGAACACCTGGTTGAAGCGGTGAGCGAACTCCGAGGCGAGGATGAAGGCTTCCAGCACCTGCTGCCCCGTCGCTTCCACCAGCTCGCCCACCGCCAGGGCCGCCGCCAGGACGTGGGTTGGCACGTGGTGAAACCCATCGTAATCCAGCATGTTAAAGAGACATCCGTTCGCCAGGGCCGCCTGATTGGGGGCGGTCTTGTAGCCGCCGGTGCCCAGCACCGTTGAGATGGGCTGTCCACCCAGCCATTGGACGTAGTCGAGGATCACCTTCGCAACGGGCTGGTTCAGCGCAGCCAGTCCCACCCCCAGCGTGTCCAGGATCAGCACCTTCGCGCCCTGGACCGCGCCCGGTGGGATGTCCCTTAGCGCGGTCCCGACGACGAACTCGGCAACCCGGCGGGTCTGACCAGCCTGCTCGGTCATTTAGCTCCTGCCTTTCGGAGCCGTTGCCTGGTCCATCCAGACCTGGCCCCAGTCCATGCTGCCGACGTTGGCCGCCTGGTTATCGACCCATCCGCGCACGTACGGCTGCCACAGGGCGTGTCCTACCAGGGTGATGGTCGGGATCACATACATCTGCCGGATCATCAGGCGTTGCATCTCCCGGATCAAAAGCGCCCGTTTGCCTGGGTCAAATTCGCGGGCCTGCGCCTCGATGAGACGGTCGAGCTCTGGGTCCATCACCGGCATCCGGTTCAGGGGAGCAGCGGAGTAGAGCTGCTGGAACCAGTTGTCGGGGGAGTTGCCAGTGTACATGATCGCCTCGTAGTCGCCGTCCACCCAAGCCTTCTGCAGCGCCGCGGACTCCATGGGCTGGAGCTTGGCCGTGACCCCCATCTGGCGCAGTTGCTCGCTGACCATCTCCGATTGCGCGGGCCGGTCTGGGTGAGAGCGATCGACCCTGATGGTGAAGGTGAGGCCTGCTGTATGCCCAGCCTCCGCGAGCAGTTGCTTGGCTCGGGCGATGTCCTGGTCCTTCGGGCTGCGCCAGCCAGGCAGGCTCTTCAACTCCTCTTCGGGGATCGCCCAGGATTTGCGCACCGGGTTGATCGCCGGAGGATTGAAGAGACCCTCGCCCTGAGTCAGGGTATCCGCCATGGCCTGGCGGTCCACCGCCAGGTGGAGGGCCTGTCGCACGCGCAGATCGTTGAAGGGGGGACGGTCTATCTTAAGGAAGAGTTCAGAGGTGTTGTCCCTGTAGAAGGGGGCGTTCCTGCTGTTCCGGGTCTGAGCCATAACGGTCTCCGCCTGGATCCGGTTCGGGACCTTGACCACGTCGCTCTGGCCGGCGATGAAGGCTGCGATTCTGCCTGCCTCGTCGGTGGCAGGGAGCATCTTCCACTTCTCCAGGTAGGGCAGCCCCGGGCGATGGTACTCCCGATTAGGCACATAGACGGTCCCCCGTCCTGCCACGTTGGACTCAACCTTGAAGGGGCCCGTGCCGATGGCCACCTTCTCGAAGTTCTCACCGCGCTCATGCGCGTGCTTCGGCATGATCCCCGTCGGCGATTCTGTTAGCTTCCCCAGGAACTCTACGTCCGGCTCCTTGGTGGTGATCCGGACGGTGTAGTCGTCCACCACGGAGAGAGAGGCCATCGTGGCCAAACTAGCGCCGCCCACCAGGCGTCCGGCCGGGTCCGCAAGCTGTTCGTAAGAGAACTTGACGTCCTGGGCGGTGAAGGGCTGGCCGTCATGCCACTTGACGTTCCGCTTCAGATTGAAGGTATATGCCGTGTTGTCCCGCAGGTCCCAGCGTTCCGCCAGGAGCGGCGCGATCTTATACTCCTCCCGGTAGTCCTGGAAGGGCTTGTACTCGTAGGTGAGGAGGGTCTCGTAGACCGACGTCGTGAGGAAGAAGGAGATGTTGTTCCGTGGGTTCGTCCACGGATGCAGATGCGGAAGGTCCCGCAGGCCAATGGTCTGCAACACCCCGCCCGGCTGGGGCGGCGCTTCTGTCTGGGCCGGGGGGGACCCACCATCCGCTCCAGTGCCTGGACCGGCGCCGGCGGCGCATCCTGAGATAACGGCCCCTACCACGATTGCGGCCACGCTCACGGGAAATCGTCTGATCACTGCTCTTACCTCCAGGTGACCTTCGGAAGCCACCACCCATCATGAAACCGCTGCCGACCCGTCTATTCGAGCTCGCCCACCCGAGGCTGGCATCGCAGCGCGCCTACCCACGATCTCAATGGTCTCCCAGGCATCGTAGTACAATTTCCCTTCGAACGGCGAGGAGGACGGACGACATGCGCATTTTCTTCATCAGCCCCTATCCGGAAAACCCGAGCCGTCAGGGGGGGCCTAGCAGGGCGCAGACCCAGGCCCGCAGCTACGCGTCCCCTGGGACCGAGATCGACTTCGGCGCACCGGACGACTTCGCGGGCGGCCAGGTGTCGGTGAAGCTCCACGACCAAGCCTC
>CAZPYZ010000455.1:0-1900 GCA_964590215.1 uncultured Dehalococcoidia bacterium
GTCAATAGAAGTGTTATCCAGCAGGATAGGTTGGCCCAGAATAGCGGTAACCGGGGCTGGCGGTGACCTAACAGAAAACGCAGGGCGTTAGCCCTGCGTTGCCTCGTAGAACCGGGAACCTGGAACCAACTGTGACCCCCGACGGGGATCACTCAATCTTGGCTCCGTTCATGAACTTAGGCACAAAGCGCCTGTTTGTCAAGACATTCGAATCCTACTCCGACGAAGACCGATGTGAACGCAGAAACTCGTGTCTGCGTTCTCTAGGTCCTCCTCCCCGGCACCTCCGGCAGCCCCTCCGGCACTTGCAGGGGCATACGGTCGCCGGTGATGGCCATATAGGTGGCGGTGAGAACCTGGTCTTCGATGTCGAGGCGTTCGCGGAAGGCCCGGGCGGCCGTGAGCTGGCGCTCCTTGGTGCAGGCCCAATAGGACAGCGCCTCCTCCTGCCAGCCCCAGTGGGTGGCAACCTGGCGCTGGTGGACCCGGAAGAACTCCAGGCTATGTTCATCCACCTTGTAGTGGTCTCGCAGCGCCTGGTGGCAGCGCTGCAGGAGCTGGTAGTTCCAGCCGTCGCCCGCATACAGGCTGGCGATGCCGTCCAGCCAGCTCCACTCCCAATAGCGGGAGTACATGAACAGGGTGGTCATGGCGAAGTAGGTGCGGGTGAAGGGCTTCCACGCGAGGATTTCACCCGGAGAGAGCCCCACCCCCTCGCCCAACTGCAACCACAGCTCCTCCCACGCCGGCGTGGTGGCGCCGGTCACGTCGTTGACGATCTGCTCCCCTTCTATTTCCACCAGCTGCCGCAGGATGCACTGGCGGACGGATTCGAGGTTTGTTTTCACGTAGATGGCAGAGGTGCTGTGGTAGATGTTGTCCCAGTAGTAGTACATGTCCTTGACCCAGAGCTGGACCTGTTCCCGGGTCAGGCGGCCTTCGAAGAGCATCTGGTAGAGCTTGGGCGGGTCGGGGTACTTCCGCCCACGCTCCTGTTGCAGGAAGCGGATGAACTCGCCCCCCTCCATCGGGTCTCCCCGGAGATGTTCGGGGCCAAAGGGTAGTTGGGACATGGTTTGTACTCCTGGTTGTTCTTCTGTGGCCTCAAGGGACGCGCCGGGAATAGCACGATCCAGGAGGGCTGTCAATGGCCTTCAAGGCCGGCGAAGCACACCTGGGGTTGGAGGCCGGCTCCGCAGTGGACTATGGAGCCGTCAAGCTAGACAGAGCGATGCCCGGTCGGATAGTTGTGCGGGAACCGCAGAACTCGGTCGTCTCGCTCAGCTCATGCCTATGCGCCAGCATGTACTCCTTGAAAGCGGCGGCGGCAGGGTGTAGCTCCTCAGCCCGGGAGATCAAGAACCACTCGAGCCGCATCGGGAATCCCTCGACATCAAGCACCTCTAGTTCACCAGATGCTTCTCGATCCGCAGCCGCGTGATAGGGCACGAGCGCTATGCCCAAGCGGCTGGTTACGGCTGTCAGGTTTGCCTCCACCGCGCCGCCGAGTTCGAGACTGGGTGTGAGCTTGACGCCATACTTTGCCGCCCTCCTATCCAGCGCTCTCCGTGTGGCTGAGGATGGGGTGGGCAAGATAAGGGACTCATTGGCCAGCGCCCGGAGCGGTACAGGTTGTCGTTTTGTCAACGGATGCCCGGCAGGGGCGACCCACACATGGTCCTTGCTGGCTAACGCGTCTGCCACCAGGGATGGATCCTTTGTGTCACCAAAAATGACCGCAAGATCGAGCTCGCGGCGGCGAACGGCTTCGACGAAGTCCATACGCGGAAAGATGTCGAGCCTGACTCGGATCTTGGGTGCATGCTGATGGAACCCGGCATAGAGGGGTGGCAACAAGTAGCTACCGAAATAGAGCCCGGCCCCCAGGGTAACTGAACCT
>CAZPYZ010000455.1:1910-4163 GCA_964590215.1 uncultured Dehalococcoidia bacterium
CTGAACCTTCCTGCCCGCGACCAAGCGCCTGAAGCTGTTCCAGCGTCTCATCCAGGTTCTCGAAGACACTGTCGCAGGTTGCCAATAACCGCTGCCCCGCTTCGGTGAGCCGGGCCGGTTTGCGGGGCAGCCGGAGGAACAGCTTGACCCCTACTGCGACCTCCAGAAGCTTTATCTGTTGGGAGACGGCGGGCTCCGAAAGCAGAAGCGCGCGGGCAGCGCGGGTGAAACTGCCCTCATGGGCGACAGTTGCGAAGATCTCCAACTGATGAAGGGTCAGCGAACGCGCCCGTGCCATCAATCGACCTCCCCCTCAAACCCGGGTCAAGGTAACGGAATCTTATCAAAAGGTTCCACTTTTCGGTATTGCTGAACCCGGTCACCGACCCAAGGATTAGAACGCTCTGTATGCGGCAGAAATACTGATGCGCGATTACGTGGTACGTCGCCTGGTCCTGATGGTGCCGACCCTTTTGGGCGTTTCGTTGTTCATTTTCCTCATCATGAGGGTGATCCCGGGAGACGTAGCGAGACTCATAGCCACCCGGGGCGGCGAAGCGACTGCAAGCGAGGAGGACATCGCCGGCATACGCAACAAGCTGGGGCTCAACGATCCCTTGCCCGTTCAGTACTTGAAGTTCCTCGGGGGGATAGTGACCCTCAACGTGGGCGATTCGCTCTGGTCCGAACGGCCAGTGCTCGAAGAACTGAAGGAGAAGCTACCCCTCACCATAGAGCTGGCCCTGCTATCGATCCTCGTGTCGCTGGTCATCGCAATCCCTGTGGGAGTGCTGTCAGCGGTGAGGCAGGATACCTGGGTGGATTACCTGTTTCGGATCGTGACCATCGGCGGGCTCGCCATGCCCAACTTTTGGATTGCCATGCTGATGATCCTGGGGCTGTCCCTCTATTTGCGGTGGAGCCCGCCTCTAGGCTACACGGACTTGTTCGCGGACCCGTTCAAGAACCTGCAGCAGCTGATCTGGCCCGCCCTTGCCTTAGGCTACCGGCTCTCGGCCATCGTCAGCCGGATGACGCGATCGACTGTGCTTGAGGTCCTGCGGGAGGACTACGTACGCACCGCTCGAGCCAAGGGACTGCGAGAGCGGGCCGTACTGTACCGTCATGCCCTCAAGAATGCACTGCTTCCGGTCGTGACCCTGTCCGGAATCCAGCTCGGGGGCCTTTTGGGAGGCACGGTGGTGATGGAGAAGATCTTTACGCTGCCCGGGATGGGTAGGTTTCTGGTAGACTCCATCGACTTTCGGGACTACCCGTCCGTGCAAACCATCGTCGTGATGATGGCATTCATCTTTGCTTCGATCAACTTGCTTATTGACCTCTTGTATGCGTGGCTCAACCCCCGGATTCGGTACTCCTGAAAGCTGACCCTTGAGGATGTCCGGCCAAACGGCTGATCCCAGCAGCCTGTCGGTTGCGGACCTCCGCCTTGTGGCAGTGGCGCGGCGTAGCACGCCCTTCAGCGGCCGGTTGCTGCACTTCGTCCGCACCAAACCCTTGGGCGCCATGGGAGGTATCATCATCGCCTGCGTTGTGGTGACAGCCGTGCTCGCGCCCTGGATGGCGCCCCATGATCCCTACCAGTTGCGTGTGGACCAGACGTTCGTCCCGCCGGCCTTTGCCAAGGGCGGCCAGGATTTCCTGCTTGGGACTGACAACTACGGGAGAGACCTGCTAAGCCGGATCGTCTGGGGGGCGCAGATATCGGTCTACGTGAGCTTTAGCGCAGTCGCCATCGGGAGCGTGCTTGGTGCGTCGCTCGGCCTGACCAGCGCCTTCTGCGGGGGCAGGTTTGATCTCGTGGTGCAGCGGGCAATCGACGCGAAGCAGGCTATTCCTGGCCTGGTGCTGGCACTGGCAATGATGTCGGCGCTGGGGCAGAGTCTCAACAACGTGGTCATCGCCATCGCCGTCGGATTGATAGCCACCCAGACTCGGGTCATGCGCTCTGCGGGGCTGGCCGTCAAAGAGAACATGTACATCGAAGCCGCCCGCGCCTTGGGGGCCCCGGGATCGCGCATTCTGCTGCAACACATGCTGCCGAACTGCCTCGCGCCATATATCATCCTGGTCTCGGCGGAGCTAGGGGGGGCGATTCTGATCGAAGCATCATTGAGCTTTCTCGGCCTGGGCGCGCCACCACCCACCCCCTCCTGGGGCGCCATGCTCAGCGGCGGCAGCCAGGAGTACATGCGGCGCGCTCCTTGGATGGTGATCTTCCCGGGCTGGGTT
>CAZPYZ010000456.1:0-4158 GCA_964590215.1 uncultured Dehalococcoidia bacterium
GTGTGAGAGCACCTCTTTCGTCCCCCAATCCGGACCCTCAGCCGTCTTCAGGGTTTCCCGCTGGCACCGGGCCAGGAACTCCTGAACGATCGCATCCAGCTCCCGGAGGAGGTCTTCGGCTACCATCTTGCCAGGACCCGCTCTTTGAAGGCCTCGGTCCAGGGGACGCCGTCCTCAACGAGTCCCTCGGCCGCCCGGACATTGTCCGCGTTGCCCGAAAGGCCCAGGGGGTCCCGCCCTCCCTGCACCTCCTTCACAGCCTGTAGTAGCATCCTGCGCATGGTGATGACCGCGGTGTCGCTGGAGCCGAGATGCTCCTTGGTGCGGTCATACCTGGCGCCCATGGTTTCCTGGATGGCCATATCCTGCGTATTCACCCCCACGATACCGGTGAAGTTCACGGTCCGCTGCATCGCCCGATCGAGCAGATAGTCGTTGCCCCTGTTGGCCTTGAGTCTATAGCCAGGAAGGAGGTGGTCTGGTCCCCGACCGGCCCGGTTTTCCTCGTCGACTAGCAGTTCCTCCGAGAGGGGGGCGCCGTCCTCAGCATAGATCCAGTTGTAGACCCACTGCGTTTCGTCGTTGATGGGGACCCAGAAGTGGCCCTGGAGGAGCTTGCGGCCGGCGTAGCCCCCACCATAACGGATCTGCTGGAAGGGCATCACGAACTGGTAGACCCGAACGAAGCTTTTTCCCTCATCGGGAAGGGGCCGGATACTCGCGTAGGTGAAGCCGTAGTCGGTGGGGATCACCTCCAAGCGGGGCGCGGTGGAGCGGTGGCGCGGGTCGTTGGCGGCGTACCCGCCCGCGCCCGGCATGAGGACCAGGTTGCGGTGCAGGAACGACGAGTGGGAGGAGTCGACCCCGCCTTCGAGGCCCTGGAGATAGTTGCAGTCCTCAAAGGTCTTCGAGACGAAGACACGGTCCTGGGGGAGGCGGGTCCATTCCCAATTGGGCGGCGGCGGCTTTCGATCTCGCGGGCCCATGTAGGTCCAAATGACGCCCGCCTTCTCCTGGCAGGGATAGGCGGGTTGATGGACCTTGTGTTTGAAATTACTCTCGGGCGGCTCGTTGGGCATGTCGACGCAGCGCCCTTCAATGTCGTACTTCCAGCCGTGGTAAACGCAGCGCAGGCCGGACTCTTCGTTACGTCCAAAGAAGAGGGAAGCGCCTCGGTGAGCACAGTTGGCGGCCACCAGACCGACCCTTCCTTCCGTATTCCGGAAAGCGATCAGGTCCTCTCCGAGCAAGCGCACTCGCACGGGAGGGTCATCTGGGCGGGGGATCTCCTCCGAGAGGAGGGCGGGCATCCAATAACGGCGCAGGGTCTCCCCCATGGGTGTGCCAGGTCCGGTGCGGGTGATGAGGTCGTTCTGGTCACGTGTTAGCATGAGCTGATCTCCTGAACTCCCAGATGGCCTCAGATCACTGGTCGCGGTAGGCCACAGGCTGCTCGGCACCCCCGCGGCCGCTTCGGTGCACTAAAGGGTCTCAAGCTACTCGCCAGATCTTCGGAGCCGCCAATATCCCCGTGGGTCGTTGGGTGAAGTCCCGGCGTGTTCGATCAGACCGAGAGAGGCCAGACGGCGAAGGTGGCCAAGCGCTGTGGGGCGTGAAACGCCCAGCAACCGGGACGCCTCGGAGGAGGTGACCACACCCCTCCGGGTGAGCAGTTCGACGAATCGTTCGGACCCAGGTGGCAGCTGTCGTAGCACCCTCCCCGCCAAAGGATCCGCGAGCAGGGTGACGGCCACCGAAGCAGCGCCCTGAGCATATATGGGATCAGGGAGTCCCGCGCGCTCCATCTCCTCAAACATCCGGTTGACTCCCTCGCCCAACTCCCTACCGTAGCCCAGGTCGTTCATGGCACGGGCGATGCGGGGGTTCCGGGCAAACCTGGTCGAGCGGATGGTTTCCAGGCGGACGAGGCCAGGCAACCGGCCCGGGCTGTGCACCTCCAGGCGGTCGTTGAACACTTCTACTCGCACGTGGTCACCAGCAAGGCTGTAAGACCGGTGCGTCACGGCGTTCACGATCGCCTCCAACCAGGCGAAGGAGGGGATCAGCGTTGCTTCTTGAAAGCGACCTTCGGGCTGTAGCCGGATGGCTGTGGGAAGCCATCGCCGTAGGGCGCGCCTTGCACCGTCGATCTGCGCAGCGAGGGTTCCTTGCAGCCGCCGGTCGTGAGCCACGTTGGATCGCGCACCCGTCTCCCTGGAGGAGCCTTCGTACCTGAGTAACCTGACCATGGCCTGGGGAAACGCGCGCTGAGGTTCCCGGCCCAGGATAAGCAGTCCCGCCACGGTTGGGTACGCAGTGCCATTGCGGAGTGCCACAAGGCCTCTGGCCCGTAACGCATCTTGCGATCTGGCTCTGATCTGGCTGAGGTAACGGTCCACGAGCCTGGCGTCCAAGTCCGACGAGTCAAACCCGGTGACCACGGTCCCATCATAGATGGAGTCCCCCTTGTCGAATCGCAGCTCCTGTACTTGCAGGGAATCCAGCTTGCGATTCTCGTCTCCCACTCGGAGGTACGTGTCCCCACGGTGGTCAGTATGAACCCGTTCGCTCGCCTCCACTTCGATGACCGCCACCTGATCCGGCGTTCCCTGAGTGTTAGTGCATTCCACTAGCTCAAACTTGTGACGAACTGGAGGTTCGGTAAAGTCGATGGCCGCCTGGCGCCATTCATTGATACGAGACGACGCGCCGGATACCCCTTCGACCTTCCGGTCATAAATGCCTATGGCAACGATTCCGCCCTCAGCGTTGGCAAAGCCGACCAGGAACTGGCCGAGGTCCTTGCCTCGGATTCTGGCGCTCTTCCGCTCCAGCCACTGGTCTTCATGCCGGCTTCGAAGGACCTCAACCAGGTCCTTGGCCCCGAGGAGGCCCAACTGAGCTAGAGCAAGGGGCTTCCGCATGACAGTAGGTTAGCAGGTACTTTAAAAATTTTAAAGCTCTTTACACTTTGGTCCACGGGAGGTCGTCAGGCTACTTTAAAAATTTTAAAGCTCTTTACACCTCAAGAACAGGGCGTACTTCGGCTGAGCAGGTCAACCGAGGTGAGCTGTTGGGGAACCAGCTTCCCTGGTGAACCATCAATCTGAACGGAAGTTCTACGGCGCCGTGGACCTTGTGGTAGGCGATGTAGGGCTCGAACCTGCCTATACGGTATCTTATGCCATGCGCTATCGCAGCGTGCCCGAGCGGGTCAGCAAAACGCTTACAGATTCAGAGGACCTTCCAAGGGAACTGGGATTATGATGTGAGAGCGGAGCAACTGAGGCCTTCCACTGAGGCCCTCGTGAGTTGGTAGCGAACCGGCTCTGGTAAGGCGCCATCGCCAGCGGCAGCCGGTGCTACAGCCATATGGAGGATCATGATCCAGGAGTCCGGATTGGTTCCCTTTGTTCGCTTCTTCCCGCACCAGGCCGTGAACGAGACGCGCGTACTCACCACCTGGGGACATCCCGGCCTCCCAGATGACGAATATGGTCTGCTAGAGTTCTACTGTCCCGACCCGGCATGCAACTGCCGTCGCGTGCTGATCAACGTGGCCGGCCGGGCGCAGGGGGCGTTTCTCGCTTCCATCAGCTACAGCTTCGACCGCAACCAGGCCTTGGCAGGTCCCTTTCTGGATCCGCTCAACCCCCAAAGCAAATATGCCAATACTCTCCTGCAGTTGGTCGTGCAGGTGCTGGCCGACCCGGCCTATGCAGCCCGGCTGGAGGCGCACTACTACCAAGTCAAGGGGGCAGCCGCAGATCCAGCCCACCGGTTGCTGAATGGCACCGCGCGGAACGATAGGGCCCGGAAGTCGCGCCCCCGGGGCGAGCCGCGTAAGGGCTGAGGCCTACCGGGCTGGGCGGGGCACGATGGAGCGGCGATCACGTGATGAGGAGCGCGAGGAGCGCATCCACAACGAAATCATCGTGGACGCCCATGACGGCGAGGAGCAGGCCATGGGCTGGTACTAGTACCTCGAAGAGAGCCTGCACTTCCCATTCTTGGCCAGGTGCACGGCCGAGCGTGCTGTCTCGCCGCTTCGCACCGGTGACGAGGTCGAGATCGTTGGGATGGCCCCCGAGGAGGAGTGTGAACATGAGATGTTCGTGCTGACCCACTGGGAGGAAAGAAGCCTGGCGGTGCCGTTGT
>CAZPYZ010000457.1:0-4152 GCA_964590215.1 uncultured Dehalococcoidia bacterium
CTTCGAATCGCCGATGCGGGGCCGGACGATGGGTTCGGTGCCGGGGTGGGCGAAGACCTCAGGACCGATCGATGCCTTGAGCCAGCGCAGGCCGCCGGCGTGGTCCAGGTGGCTGTGGCTCAGAGCGGCGGCGCTGACCCTATGTTTTGGTCCCAGCTCCACCAGGCATTGAAACAGTGCCCGGGAGTACCGCTCATCCTCGACACCGGTATCGACGAGGGTGATCTCCCGGTCCCCCAGGAGGTAGATGTTGGTGCAGACGGGGTGCATGACGCTCTCGTCCGGTACCTGCAGGACCCGGATGTGCGGCGCCAGCTCCAGGGTTTGGGGCGCTGTGAGGCCCTGCGCTTCTGTCATTCTGAGGGAGCAGGGGAGGGGGTGTGGATGGGAGGGCGGACCGAAGAATCTCGAAGGGGCGCGGGGTCGGCCCAGTCGCGGCTTAGATCCCGCCAATTGGGGTTCATCGACTCGATAAGCGCTACTTTCCGCTTACGTAGCCAACCCTTGATCTGCTTCTCCCGCTCGATTGCAGCCCGGATGTGCTGATTATCCTCGTAGTACACGAGCTTCGTTACGTTGTATTTCGCCGTGAATCCCTCGGTCACCTTCTCTTTATGCTGCTGCACGCGGCGTTCCAGGTCGTTGGTGACGCCGGTATAGAGCACGCCCGATCGGCTGGCCACGATGTAGACGTAGTAGGTCATTCGCGTGGGGTTTCCCGAAACAGCAGGAAGTGGTTCCACGGCAGGGCACCACCGTGAAAAGAGGAGCCTGGGCGGGAAAAGCAGGCGACCATGTGCCAGCCCTCCGCCGCCACCTGGTTCAAGAAACCAGGGACTGCCCTGCGTGCTGCATCACGAGAGAACAAGACCCAGCGATTGTCCCATGCCCACGGTGCTCCCTCCTCTGCATAAAGTTCGACCCGGCGCGATAGGCTCCGGTATGCATCAACATCCTTAGAGGCTCCGTCTTGGCGCCATCCTCTTTGCCTTCTGTCATCCCCGCCATCCGACTGAAGTTCCAGCTCACAGTACTCCACGGCTGCTGCGTTGTCCCCTGGTGTGCTCATAGGCCCGCGGCGCACCCGCACCCCCCTTCGAGATTCTTCGCTCGCTCCCCCCGCTCCCCACGACCCACCCATCGCTGCTCAGAATGACAGCTACCGACGTCGCGCCTCCGGGTTGACGGGCTCGAGTTTCCCGTCGAGGTACGACTCGACGACCTTCGCGACGCCCTCCGCAAACCCGGCGTAGCCGCTGTCGGCCGGCCAGCCGATGTGAGGGGTGAGGACGACGTTATCGAGGGCGAGGAGCGGGTGAGTCACGGGCAATGGTTCTCGATTATAGACGTCCAGCGCGGCCCCGGCGATGCGCCTGGCCTGGAGCATGGTGACCAGGTGATCCTCGTCGGCGATGGGTCCCCGAGAAGTGTTGATGAAGTAGGCGGTCGGTTTCATCAGGTCGAGCTTCTCAGCACTGATGAGGTTACGGGTGCTCGGGTTCAAGGGCAGGTGGACCGTGATGACATCGCTCTGGCCCATGAGGGCGTCCAGGCTTGGGGCTGCCTTTGCCCCCAGCGCGGCCGCCCGCTCCTCGGTGATGTTGCGGCTCCACGTGAGCACCTCCATGCCGAACAAGACCCCGGCCTTCGCTACCCAGGATCCGATCCGGCCCGGGCCGATGACGCCGAGGGTCTTGCCGAGCAGGCTGCGCCCGTAGGGCAGGACGACCCACTGGCCCCTCCGCATGAGGGCGTCCGCCTGGGGGATGCGGCGCATGATGGCGATGATAAGGCCGATGGTTAGCTCCACCGTGGAGCTTGCGCCGCGCGCAGGGTCGCCACCGCCCGCGGCCTGGGCCACCAGGACACGGCGCTTGGTGATGGCATCCATGTCGAGATTGGGGCCGACCCGACCAGTCTGGATCACCAGCTTCAGGTCGGGGGCGTCGTCCAGGAAGGCGGCGTCTATTCGGGTGCGCTCTCGCAAACACACCACCACCTCGGTGCCCTTCAGCAGGCCCGCCCGTTCGTCGGGTAACATCGGCCTAGTGTGAACGCGGAGATTCACCCGCCGCTTCAACCGCTGCGTCGCCGGGTAGTCGATCATGGCGTTGTGGATGTCTTCCAGGATGGCGACAGTGATCATGTGTACCCCCTGCCGTGATGCGTGATGCGTGTTACGTGACCTACCCCTCATGCATCAGGTATTACGTCTCACGTCTCACGTCTCACTTCAGGATCCCTTCGATTTCGTCCATATCCTCTTTGGAGAGCCTCCACTCGGCGGCCTTGGCGTTCGCGTCGACCTGCTCGGGCCTGGTGGCGCCGGCGATGACCGTGTCGACGGCGGGCCGGCTGAGCAGCCACGCGATGGCTAGCTCTCCGATGCTGTGGTCGCGCTTGGCGGCGAAGGCCTCGAGCTTGCCGAGCATGGCAAAGTTCTGGTCCGTGAGCCAGCGGAAATTGCCCCTGGCCCCACGGGTCCCTTGCGGCGGTGGCTGGCCCTGCTTGTACTTCCCGGTAAGAAAACCGCCAGCCAGGGGATAGAAGGGAATGATGCTCAGGCCGTACTTCACGCAGAAGGGGGTGATCTCCCGCTCGACGGACCGGTCCAGCATGTTGTATTGGGGCTGGGCAGAGATGAAGGGCACCCAGCCGTTGGCCCTGGCGGTCCACATCGCCTCGCACATGAACCAGGCCGGGTAGTTGGAGCAGCCGACGTAACGGGCCTTCCCATCCCGGACGATCATGTCCAGGGCCTGCATCGTCTCCTCAGGGGGGGTGTGGTAGTCGGGCCGGTGCACCTGAAACAGGTCCACGTAGTCCGTCTGCAGCCGCTTCAGGCTGGCATCCAGGTTCTCGATGAGGTGCTTGCGTCCGGCGCCCCAGCCGTTGGGCCCTTCGTGCATTCGCCATCCGGCTTTGGTGGCGAGCAGGACCTGGTGCCGCTTCCCTCCCTTCAGGGCATTGCCGATATAGGTCTCCGAGGTCCCGTTCCCGTAGGTGTTACTGGTGTCCAGGAAGGTAACACCAAGATCGATGGCGCGGTCTATCACCAGCGCTGCACTTGCCTCGTCGGTTCGGGGGCCGAAATTGTTGCAACCGAGGCCGACGGCCGAGACCTCGAGACCGGATTTACCTAGACGTCTGTATTCCACTGCTCCCTCCGTTCGGGTTCCACGAACGACGATTATACATGCGTTAGAATTGGTGCGTAGGGAGTGGTGAGTAGGGAGGGGGGTGGCCCACGCACCACGCACCACGCACCCACGGAGTGACTTCCATGAAATACGGCTTCGGCATCCCCAGCCGCGGTCCCATAGCGACGCCGGAGAACATCGCCGCCATCGCGGCACAGGGAGAAGCCCTGGGCTTCGACTACATCAGCTCCAGCGACCACATCGTCATCCCGAGGAACATCGAATCCCGCTATCCCTATAACGAGGAGGGCATCTTCCGGTCGGCGGGAACAGGTGGGGATTACCTGGAGCTGCTGACGGTCCTAGCCTTCGTAGCGGCCCGCACGACCAGGGCCCGCCTCCTGACGTCGGTGATGGTCCTGCCTCACCGCAGCGCCGTGCTTACGGCAAAGGTCCTGGCGACGCTGGACGTGCTCTCGGATGGGCGGGTCACGGTCGGCTGCGGGGTCGGCTGGATGCGGGAGGAGTTCCAGGCCCTGGGCGCGCCGCCTTTCGATGACCGAGGCACGGTGGGCGATGAGTACCTCCAGGCGTTCAGGGAGCTCTGGACCAAAGAAAATCCGTCATTCCACGGGAGGTTCGTCGACTTCGCGGACGTCGCGTTCGCGCCCAAGCCGGTCCAGAAGCCGCACCCACCGCTCTGGATAGGAGGCGAGAGCGGGCCGGCGCTGCGACGGGCCGCTCGCTACGGAGACGGATGGTACCCCATCGGGAACAACCCGCAGTTCCCGCTGCGGACCGCCGAGGAGTATTCCGCGGGCCTGGGGCGATTACGCGCTTACGCCGAGGAAGCGGGAAGGGACCCGGGTTCGCTCACCCTCGCCTTCAACGTGCAGGGCTTCGGCGAGCCGGCGGAACGGCTGCCGGACGGTTCTCGCAAGAGCTTCACCGGGACGGCGGACGAAGTGGCGTCGGATATTACGGCGTTTGGGGACCTCGGGGTCGAGCACCT
>CAZPYZ010000458.1:0-4118 GCA_964590215.1 uncultured Dehalococcoidia bacterium
TCCTCTACTTGAACACCAACAAGCGGGGGGTGACCCTCGAGCCCGGGTCACGCCAAATCCACAACCTCCTCCAGGAGGCTGACATCCTGGTCGAGGACTACACGCATTCCAGAGTCCAAGCTCTCGGCCTGTCTTTCGAGGCGCTGCACGCGAGGCATCCTCGGTTGATCCTGGTCTCGGTGACCCCCTTCGGCAACTCTGGCCCCTACCGGGAAGACCCCGCCACCGATCTCACCCTCTTCCATGGGTCGGGCGTGGCCTACGAGACGCCCCAGCACGGTGTATCCAGCCTCGACCTGCCACCGCTGGTAGCCGGAGGCTCTCCCTCTTCGTTCCTGGCCGGCGGGGTCGCCGCCACTGCTGCGATGGCAGCGGTGTTCGCCCGGGAAGGGTCCGGCCAAGGGCAACAGGTCGACGTCTCTCACTTGGAGGCCCTCACCGGAATTATGACTCGTATCAACATGCACCAGGCCACCTACGAGGGAAAGACTCCGAGCCGGCTGAGGCATGCCGAGCGCCAGGTGGACTACGTGCCCTGCGAGGGTGGTTACGTCAACATACAGGTGCACTTCCCGCACTGGTGGCAGGCCCTGGTGAAGGCGATGGGAGACCCACCCTGGGCGAAAGATCCCTTGTTTGAGAACACCGACTTCCGGGACCAGGGATGGGACATCATTGCGCCGCTGCTGGCGGACTGGGCCAAGGACTATACGCGGCAAGACCTGTTCGACTACCTTCAGCGGCACCACGTCCCGTGCCTGCCGGGCTACTCCTTCTCCGATGTCGTAGAAGACCCCCACCTGAAAGCCCGAGGTTTCTGGAGCGATGTTTCAGGATTTCGGATGCCAGGGCCCCCTTACCGGTTCTCCCTCACGCCGTGGGCGATTAGACGACCCGCGCCAAGGCTTGGGGAACACAATGCCGAGGTCCTGAGTCATGAGTCCAACGTCCAAGGTCCAAAGCCCAAAGCTCTTGGTGCGGTGTCCGATGGCGAGCGTGGCAGCGTGCCCTCGCGGACGGGTCCCGAGACCCTGGACCCAGAGCCGCAGACCCGGGGGCCGTTACCGCTAGAAGGGATCCGCGTCCTCGATTTCACCTGGGTCTTTGCGGGGCCCACCTGCACCATGCTGCTTGCGGCCTCCGGCGCGGAGGTCATCAAAGTGGAGACCCGTAAGCGCCCCGACTCAACCCGGCGCCAGAGAGCCATCAGCCCGACAGGCAAGCCTGAGCCGAGCACCGGAGGCGGCTTCGATGGGCTGAACTTCAGCAAGCGGGCTATCACGCTCAACCTGGCGGAGCCTCGGGCAATCGACTTGGTGAAGCGCCTCGTCTCGGTAAGCGATGTATTGGTCCAGAACTACAGCTACGGTGTAATGGAGCGCTTTGGCATCGGCTACGACGACCTGGTCAAGGTCCGCCCGGACCTGGTGATGCTCTCCATGTCCCTTTTCGGAGGGGATGGCCCCTATCGCGACTACTTCGGCTACGGCGGGCCGCTACCGGTCTTCACCGGGCTCGCCTCTGTAACGGGATACCCCGGTGGCTTGCCTCAGACGGTCGGCGCCTCCTGGCCCGACCCGCTCAACGGGGTGAGCGCCACCTTCGCCATCCTGGCCGCGCTCCACCACCGCCAGCGAACTGGGGAGGGACAGCATATCGACCTCTCCATGGCCGAAGGATCCATCGCCACCCTTCCCGACGGCGTGATGGAGTACACCATGAACGGGCGAGTCCTCGGCCTCGAAGGGAACCGAGACCGCCACTTTGCCCCCCACAACGTGTACCGGTGCCGCGGCGAGGACCAGTGGGTTGCCGTGGCAGTGGAGACGGAGAAGCAATGGCACGCCCTGTGCGAGGTGACCGGCCTGCCGGAGGGGGACCCCCGCTTCGCTTCCCTCGCGGCGCGCAAACGGAACGAGGATGCGCTGGATGCCCTCATCGAGGCCTGGAGCCAGGGCCAGGACAAGCACGAAGTCTCCCGCCTCTTACGGGCACGGGGCGTCCCCGCCGCGGCGTCTCTCAATCGGGCGGAGGTGCTGGAGGACCCCCACCTCCGGGACCGCGGCGCCTTTGTGCCGATAACCCGAGCGTCCGGCACGGAGCAAAAGCTGGTTCCTGCCCTGCCCTGGCACGGGATCCCAGCCCGCTACGCGAAGCCGCCAAACCTGGGAGAAGACAACGAGTACGTGTTTGGCGAGCTACTGGGGCTCAAGGGGGAGGCGCTTCAGGCGCTTCAGGCGCAAGAGGTTGTGTACTGAGTTCTTTCCGGTGGCACCTCGAGCCTATGCACGGGCCGAGGCTTTCCCAAAGTCTCCTACGCGTGGTCCTGGGGCCCCACAAAGTCCCGAATGCGCTCCATGAGCGCTTCTTTCGGATAGAGTTTGTAGAAGAACTGCGCCCGGCTCAGGGGATCGCCCGCAAAGAAGCGTTCGCATAACTCCGGCCGATTTTGCGCGAACTAGTCCGCGCGGCGGCCCAGGCGGCGAAGGGGACGTTGAGAAAATCCGGCGAGCGGCCCATCATGCCACAGGCCGTGCGGGCCCTGAGCCTGGGGACAGGGTAGCATCGGACCAAGCGGGAAACAATTCTCCAGCCCGCCACAGGTCCCCTCTGCCCTGGAAGCAGCGACCCATCGATGGAGGCCAGTGACTCCCTCTGCCGCCTTGACACCTGGGGCCCTTATCTCTGGATGAGGGCAATCGCCTGGTCGACAGTCATGACCCGGGCGAAGATGGGGAAGACCTGATCCATGAAGACCTGGAATGTCTGGGGCTTTCCAGAGGTACAAGCATCGCGCAGGATGATCTGATTGAAATCCCGGTCCCGAGCGGAGTAGGCGGTACTGGCTATCCCGACTTCGACGGCTCCGCCGGCCAAGATGATGGTATCGATCGCCGCCGTTCGGAGACTCAATTCCAGGTGCGTCTGAAAGAAGGTGCTCCAACGGTGTTTCTTGATCACGTAATCGCCCGGCTGCGGGGCCAGCTCCGGGATGATCTCCCGTGCGTCACCGGCCACGCTCACCGGGGGTGGCGTGGTGAGGCGAGATGGCTCTCCAGGCCGGCCGTCGTAGCCTAGGCCAACCACATGGGGTGCGAAGTCCCGATGGTCGGGCCGGTGATCGGCCTGGCCATAGAACACCGCGATGCCCGCCTTCCGACACGCTTGATTCATTCGCTGCATACGCGGGATGACTCCTTGCTCGTCAATGGCCTTCTGGACCTCCCGGTCCTGGGGGTGGAGATAATGGTTCAGCGTGTCGAAGAAAAGCATCGCAGTTCGCTCTGGAATGATAGGAAACTCTGGCATCATCGGCCTCCGTAAACAGGGCTGATTGAGGAATTACCTGCGCCTTCGGCTACGGCATGCCGCAACCCGCTGGCCGGCTCTCCCGATCCCTTGTGGCCCGAAATGTTACCATCAGGCGCGACATGGAGGTGAGGCTCTTAGGCACCGGCAACCCTCGGCCCACGATAGAGCGGGCCGGCCCAAGCCAGCATCTCCGTCTGGGCCAATCACACGTGCTGGTGGATTGTGGCAGTGGTGTCGCCCGACGGATGATCGAGGCTGGCATCGCTCTGGACGGCATCGATTATCTCTTCCTGACCCATCAACATTCGGACCATACAGTGGATCTCGCTCACCTCGTCATTTCCAGGTGGGCCACAGACCGCGCCGGGCCCCTGACCATTTTCGGGCCGCCCGGCATCCAGGAATTCGTGCGCCGCGTCCTCCACGCGTTCGAGTTAGACATCAAAGCGCGCAGCTTTGTCCGACGACAGCCCCTGGAGGTGGATGTCCAAGAGGTCACGTCAGGCGAGATTCTCAAGTTGCCCGACTGGCGGGCTCTCGCCTTCCTGGTCGACCACGGCCCCCTGCTGCTGAACGAGCCGTGCCTGGGTTATCGATTCGAAGATGATGAGCATCGAGTAGTGATATCGGGCGACACCGTCCCTTGCGATGCTGTGGCCGCAGCGGCGAAGGGTGCAGACCTCCTGATCCATGAGTTGAACGTTTCGCTCCCATCTCGGGACCCCCACGACAATCCTCAATTGTCAGGTGGAGACCGACGGGTGGCTTCAGGCCACACTTGTCCCCACCAGGTGGGTCGAATAGCG